>DASXGY010000049.1:0-12391 GCA_036488835.1 Acidobacteriaceae bacterium | reverse complement strand
ACTGCCGGCATCCACACTCTTGCGATACGCATCATTCTGCTTCATTTCTCCTTGAATAGGTGCCAGACCGCGGCGCATTGTGGGGTCCGTTTACTGGGCAGGGAACAGAAACTTCTCTGCGCAGTGATTGTAACTGTTTTCTTCGGGCCCGCAAGTCCTCGACAAACCGTTTTCACAATGAACGTGGCCTGCTGGACAGCATCCGCACAGCCTGGCCCGCGGGGTAAAGCCGTTTTCGCATCGCCTGTCGGACGCGGTGTTTGCGAAAGCGGTGTAAGAACAAACCGCGGCCGGGGCCGGCCGCGGGGTCGGATGAAGAGTCGTCAGTTACTGACCCGCCTCTATCTTGGGAGTAATCAACCCAACGTGGTCGACGCCCGCTCCTTTGGCGATATCAATAGCATTGGCGACCGGACCAAAGTCGAGATCCTTGTCCCCCTTGATGAACATCACCTTCGTAGCGCGCGTGGAGAAGATCGTCTGCAGCCTTCCCGCCAGATCGGACTTCTGCACATCGGTTTCGTTGATCTTGTATGCCGGCTGACCGCCATTGCCGTGCAGGATCGACACCACGATGGCCGTGTCGTTTTCCTTTGGCGGCTCCTTGGTCTTCGGCGGCTGCGGTACCAGCGCCTCCAGCCCATGGGGCGTGACTGGCGTAATGGCCATGAAGATGATCAGCAGCACCAGAAGGATGTCGATCATCGGGGTTACGTTGATGTCGGAAGAAAGTCCTCCGCCACCGCCAGTAGAGAATGCCATGAGAGATTCCTCGATTCGTCAATCCCCGCCAAACAGCGAGGATGTTGTTGCTACATGCTGCCGCCGGCGGCTCCCGCATTCGGCTGGTCGGTCAACACGCCCAGCGTATCGGTGCCCGAGGTACGAATATTGTCGATGGCTTCCATCACCACCCCGTAGTTCGCCCGTGTGTCTGCCCGCAGATAGACCTCTTTGTTGGTCTTGTTCTGTAGCATGTCGTTGATCCTCGGTCCGAGGTCGGCGGAAGAGAGTTGGTTCGCCCCGAGAAAGACGCGCCCGTCGCGAGTGATTGCCACCACCACCGAGTCTTCGTGATCGGCGTCCGGCATCGGAATCGCATCGACGCTCTTCGTCAGATCCACGTTGACCTTGTTCTGCACCATCGGCGTGATGACCATGAAGATGATCAGCAGCACCAGCATCACGTCCACCATCGGGGTGACGTTGATATTGGAGTTAACCTTGGCGCCTTCGTTTCGAACTGCAAGTGCCATATATGCTCCCTACCTGAGCGGGATCGTACCAGTCATGCGGCCGTCCTGTGCTTCTACACCTTTGCGGGGAAGGAGGGTGGCGGGGCTCTTCGCTCCCGCCACATTCGATTCTCGCGTGGACGGCGCCGCAGAGAAGCCGCCTTTAGCGGCGCTGCGACTGCTTGATGAAGTAATCCACCAGCTCGCTTGAGGAGTTGTCCATCTCGACGTCGAACGCCTCAACCTTGTTGGTGAAGTAGTTAAACAACATCACAGCCGGGATGGCGACCAGCAGGCCGAACGCCGTGGTGACCAGCGCTTCCGAGATACCGCCTGCGATGGCGCCGATACCGGCGGACTTCTGCGTGGCGATCTGTTGGAAGGCGTTCAAGATACCGACCACCGTACCGAACAGGCCGATAAATGGAGCGGTCGAACCGATAGTCGCCAGACCACCCAAGCCACGCTTCAGCTTGGCATGAACGATGGCTTCCGCACGCTCCAGGGCGCGCTTGCTGGACTCGATCTGGTCTTCGGTAATCGCGCCGCCATTGCCGTAGCTGCGAAACTCCTGCAGCCCGGCAGTGACCACCTCAGCCAGGTGCGACTTCTTGTTGCGATCCGCTACCTTCACGGCTTCGTCCAGCTTGCCCTCGCGCAGCGCACCGGCAACCTTCGGGGCGAACTCACGCGACTGCTTGCGGGCAGCATTGAAATAGATAGCGCGATCGATGATGACGGCCAGCGACCAGATCGACATGATGAACAGAATGATCACCACGGCCTTGGCCGGAATGCCCATTCTCGCCCACATCTCGGGGAGGCTGAAGCCGACGTTGCTGCCCTGGTCCTGGAACAACAGACCGAGGTTCGAAATGTGCGGAACTACGTGAGTGAGCTGAGCGAGAATCACTGAATCTTTCCTCCTGGGGTACTACCGAAGCTAATAACTAAAATCGCCTGAGGGTCGCGGTGCCTCGAAAAAGCACCCCGATGCTATCATCGGCCTCTTCACGCCCTGTATGACACGAAGAGGCCAGTTGGTGGAAGGTCATCCCCTCGCCGGAGAGAGATGGCCCGAGGCATCAACAATCAGCCGCCGAGGTTGAACACCACATTGACCGTGGTCTCCACCTCAACCGGCTCTCCGTTCAATTCATAGGGCTTATATCTCCAGGTCTTCACCGCTTCCAGCGCCGATTGCGTGAGCATGGGAGGCCCGCTGATGACGCGCAGGTTCTGGATCGTGCCCGTCTTCGAGATGGTCGCCTGGAGCACTACCGTACCAGAGATACGCGCCGCGCGTGCGATCGGCGGGTAGGTCGGATTGACGCCGCCCGTCTTGAGGCCGGTCATCACACCGGAGGAGATGGCAATCTTCTTTGGCGTAGCAGCCTTGACCACCGGCGCCGGAGCATTGCCCATGCCGCCCAGGATGCCGCCGATCGCGCCGCCGGAGCCCATGCCTTCCATGCCGGCCACGCCGGCGTTGGTCGGCGGTGGCGGCTCTTCCTTCACCTGCTTGATCTCATGTGGAATCTTGCTCGGCGCCTGGAACGGATCGACAGTCTGCACATGGATCTTGGGCTGAGGCGCCTGCGGCGGGGGTGGCGGTGGCGGTGGCGGCGGTGGCGGCGGCGCTACCAGCAACGTTGCCATCATATTTTTGGGAAGCGATTCTAGATGCATCAACGGCCAGAGGATAAGACCCACCACAACTGCACAATTCACGATAAACGCAACGATGGACCAATACTTACTCTTCGTCTTGATCCTGTGGCCGGATTCCATCAGGGCATCTTCGAACATGGCTTACCTCGGATTGCTAGACACCAAATTCCCCGCACCTTCCAGCACTGCCCGGCCGCTCCCGGCCTGGGGAGCAGTCGCGCCGTCGACAAAGGTGAGCGGAGACGGGGCCTGCGACTTCTTGGCTATAGACACCTGACAGGGGTTGGATTGTTCCCGTAAATCTTCAAATAATTCGGCCTGCACCGAAATCAGTGCAGGCCGATTCAATACAAGCCGGCGACGGCTCAGCGTTTTCGCTAGACGCGCGCACGCTTTGCTGCCGGCAGTGCCGCCGAACGTCCTTGACCGGCACGCCACTCCTGCCACGCCACCAGCATCGGCGCCGCGACCGCGATGGATGAGTAGGTCCCGATCAGGATGCCGATGACCAACGCGAAGGAGAAGCCGTGCAGCACCTCGCCGCCAAAGAGAAAGAGCGAGAGCACGGTGAGGAAGGTGAGCCCGGAGGTGAGCACCGTCCGGCTCAGCGTCTGGTTGATGCTGCGGTTCACCAGATCGGCCAGCGGCTCGCGACGGCTCATCCGCAGGTTCTCGCGAATGCGGTCGAAGACCACGATGGTGTCGTTCATCGAATAGCCCACCAGGGTCAGGATGGCCGCAATCACCGTCAGCGTCAGTTCCTTGTTGGTCAGCGAGAAGGCGCCGATGGTAATCAGCGTGTCGTGGAAGACCGCCACGACTGCCGCCACGCCGTAGATCAGCTCAAAGCGCCACCACAGATAGATCAGCATGCCCAGCAGCGAGTAGAGGGTCGCGCGTATGGCCTGCCCGCGCAGTTGCGCTCCCACCTGCGGCCCGACGATCTCGGTGTTGAAGACGTGGAAGCCCGAAATATACGTCTGCTGCTGCAGCAACGAGACCACCGCCGGGTCGGCGACGCTCTTCAGCGCCTCGAAGCTGCCGACCAGTCCATCGCCCTGCTTGTCGCGATAGCTCAGAATCGCGTCCGCCTGCTGTGTGTACTTGGGCTTGCCGGCATCGGGGCCTAGATGCTCCGGGTCCTGCTGCATCAGCAGATCGGCCAGTGTTCCGGAACCGACATTGTCCAGGTCCACCTTGCCCTGGTTAGCAGCATCGGAAGGTGAATAATTGTTGCCCAGCGCCTTCACGATGGTGTCGCTGCCCGCCTCCGCATTCGACTCCTGCATCTCCTTCTCGGGCAGGGAGATGATCACCTGGTTGCTCGGACCACGGCCCAGTTGATTGCCGAATGGCTGGATGCGGAAATCGCGAATGCCCGCCTTATCCACCGCCGCGCGAATACGATCGGGCGAAGGCGGAGCGTCGAACTTGACGTACACCAGCGTGCCGCCCTTGAAGTCGATGCCCAGCGGAATGCCGTGCCAGAAGAGAATCGACAGCAGGCCGGCCACGCTGAAAACGAGAGAGAAGCCGAGGAAATACCACTTCTTCCCCAGCCAGTCGATCTTTACGTCGTGAAACAGTTCCACATGAACTCCGTCTTGCGTGGTGAGCCGTTCAGCTCACCACTTACTTTGTCATCCTGAGCGAAGCGAGGGACCTGCATTTCTCGCTCGCCCGGCAAATCCTATTGTGAGCGACCGTCGGGAGCGAACCCAACAACTCGCGCCGCCGGTGCAATTGCCCCTTGCGGCCAGTACTATTTCCTGCCCAGCAGCTTCCCTGATACGCCCCGCACCAGGGTGCGCTCCGCAGCCACCGACGCCACCACCAGCAGAGCGCCGGTCACCAGGCCAATCCCGATCAACCCCGCCGCCGTCGCGGCACCAACAATAACTAGTCGCATTCGATCGAAAGCGCCTCTCCACGCTGCTTGCGGTTCAAACCCCTCTTATCATCCTGAGCGAAGCGAAGGACCTGCAGTCTTTCGCTCGCCAGCAAATCCGAACGTGAGCGACCATCGGGAGCGACCCCATCCATTCGCGCCGCAGACGCCTTTGCCCGTGCGGTCAGCACCATTAGATCGAAAGCGCCTCTCCACGCTGCTTGCGGTTCAGAATGGCGTCAAAGATCGTCCGCGACACAAACACTGCCGTGAACAGGTTCGCACCCAGACCGAAGACCAGGGTGACAGCGAAGCCCTTCACCGGGCCGGTGCCGAAGAGAAACAGGATAGCCGCCGAGACCATCGTGGTGACGTGAGTGTCCAGGATGGTCGTCCATGCGTGCGCAAAGCCCTGGTCCACCGCTGCGGCCGGCGACTTGCCGGCACGAAGCTCTTCCCGGATGCGCTCAAAGATCAGGACATTCGAGTCCACGCCCATGCCGACGGTGAGAATCACACCCGCAATTCCAGGCAAGGTCAGCGTCGCGCTGGTAAAGCCCATGAAGCCAAGCAGGATCACCAGGTTCAGGAAGAGCGCAAGATCGGCATTGATGCCGGCGCCCTTGTAATAGACCAGCATGAAGATCATTACCGCCAGCATGCCGACGATCGACGCCGTCACACCCTTGCGGATCGAGTCGGCGCCCAGCGACGGGCCCACGGTGCGCTCTTCGAGGTAATGGATGGAGGCCGGCAGCGCGCCGGTGCGCAACATCAGCGACAGGTCCTTGGCCTTCTGCTCACCCAGTCCGGAGATACGCCCCTGATCGCGGATCGCTTCCTGAATGTTCGCGACCTCTTGCACCTTGTTGTCCAGCACCACCGCCATCGGCTTGTTGACGTTCTTGCTGGTGAAGTCGTAGAAGCGGTCGCCCGCTGCGCGGGTCAGGATAAAGGTTGCGTCCGGGCGTCCATTCTCATCCCGGCCAGGCTGCGCATCGCGGAAGTCCGAGCCGGAGACCACAGCAATCCGCTGCAGCAGGTAGTACTGTCCCTGCTCCGACTCATCGGTGCCGCCGTACTGCATCAGCTCCTGGTCCGGAGGAATGTTGCCGCCGGTGGACTGCTTCGCCGCGTCCTGTGTGGCAAATGGACCACCCGTCACAGCATGAATCTCCAGTCGCGCCGTCGACTGGATGATGTCCCGCACGCGGCCGGGATCGTCCACGCCCGGCAACTCGACCAGGATCTGGTTCTTGCCCAGCCCGTACTCCTGCACCGTCGGCTCAGTCACGCCCAGCGAATTGATACGCGTGGTAATGGTCTCGATGGAGTTCTGCATGGCCTTCTTTTCGAGGGCCTGCTGCTCCGCGGGCTTCAGGGTGAGGGTGTAGCCATCCTGGGTCGAGGTGATGTTGTACTGCTGGCCATACTTCGTATCCAGCACGTTGCGCGCATCACTCGCTTTGGCTGCGGGCACGCCGGAGATCTGGATGGTCGTCGGGTCCGACGGATTCGGCTTCAGGATCGAGCTCGCGGAGACGCCTACCGTCTGAAGATCGCTTTGCAGCCGGCCCAGGGCGTTATCCGTCTCCGCGCTCACGGCCTCTTCGACCATCACCTGTAGCACCAGGTGGGTGCCACCCTTGAGATCGAGCCCGAGATTGATGCGCTTCGCGAGCGCGTCCCTCCACGCCTGGCCGCTGACGCCATTGGGAATGCCGAAGATGCCGAAGACGAAAACCAGCAGGATGGCGACGATGAGAATTGCTTTACTGGTGAGATTCTTGCGCATGATGGATGGGGTCGCCTCTTCGCGGCGTTACTTGGCTTCCTCGGGTGTATTGGTGGTCACGGCCGCAATAGCCGACTTCACGACTTCAACCTTGACGCCGTCCGGCGGCAGCTTCAACTGGATCGCGTCATCGCGCAGCGCCACGATGGTGCCGCGCATCCCGCCGGTGGTCGTGATCTTGTCGCCGATCTTCAGATTGTTCAGCATCTCCGCCCACTGCTTCTGCTTCCTCTGATTGGGCCGGAAGAGCAGCAGGTAGAAGACACCGACCATCAATACGGCGGGCAGGAAGGTGATGTAGTTCGTGGGCAGGCCGCCCGCAAGAAAACCGACAAGTTCAACGGACACGAAGATCCTTCTTCCATCAAGCTGCTCCATCCCGCCGCGCCGGTTCTGCAGGCTGATCCGGAGACGCACTCGCGCCGGCTGCAGCTTCAGGTGCGGAGGCGCACGGGAGAGGAGCGGGTATGGCCAGGCAAGCCAGAGCGGTACCGGGCGGCAGACTGCTTCCCGGACCACCGCTCATCCCGCCCGATCCAGACCTGTGGAGCACCCACAGACGGGCGGCCACAGGGCACACAGATGGGCAGGATACCTAAGCAATAAGCATCACGGAGTCTGTTGCTTGTGTCAAGGCTTGTGTCGAGGAACGGGACTCGACCTTCGGTGAATGAGGACACTACTTCGGAGCCGGGATTTCCCGCTCAATGCCTTCGCCCACTGGCCACTTGATCTCTCCAATCACTCCGCTCGCTATAGGAGACCTCAAGCCAACGAAGAATCCCGCCTGAGCACCCATCACACCACTTGTACCGGCTCCCCATACGGCGCAAGCGTCCGGTCCACGGTGAGAAAGGCCACGCCCTCCGCCTTCGCTTGCGCGATCAGAATTCGATCGAACGGATCCTTGTGCAGCGCCGGCAGTGTGTCCATCGTGATGGCATGGAGACTCGATACCGTCAATTCGAGATAGCCGTTGTCCAGCAGACCTCGCCGGAACCGGCGCGCGTCCACCTGGAAATCTGCGCGGCCCAGCCCGCGCTTGATCATGACCTCCCATAGGCTGGCGGCGCTGAAAAGCAAGACGTTTGCTTCATCTTCAATCAAGGCGCGAGCCGTCCGCGGCAGCTTGGCCGTCTCTCCCGCAGCCCAAAGCAGCAGGTGCGTATCCAGCAACAGCTTCATGAGTTCTCGCCGAAGAGTTCTTCAATCTCGGAACTGCCCATGCGGTCGAAATCCTCCGGAACCTGGATTTGCCCAGCCAGAAACCCCGTCCGCCGCATCTCACTTCCCGCGGGCGCATCGAGCGAGGTCACTTTGACCAGAGGACGCCCCGCCTTCGCGATCACGAAAGGCTCGCCCTTGACAGCTTCGTCCACCAACTTCGAGAGATGGGTCTTTGCCTCATGAATGTTTACAGTGCGCATAAGACCATATTAAACTAAGTTTACTTAGTCTAGCCATGTCTGATTAACACCGGCTTTCCTCGCCCCTACTCGGCTGACGGACAAGTTGCAGATAAAGAACCGGACAACCCTTCCTGTTGCACCGCGAAGGTCATCGCCGGCGCGCCCGTGCCCGCCGTGCGGGTGATGTGGAAGACATACATCGTCTCGAAATCATCGCTGGGCCATCCGGGCACCTGCGACCGGTCCAATCCGTAGGCCCGCAGCATCTGTCGCGCAAAGTCGTATGCGTACTTGTGCTCCCACGCGATAAAGATCGTGCTGTTCGCATAGGCTGGCGCGGTCACGGCAGCCTGCAGGCCGGCAATATCCGCCAAAGGCAACTGCGTATTGACCGGCAATCCGAGTTGGATCGCCGTCGGCTCAATCGTTGCCAGCGGACGGACGTAGGAATAGGGCCGGGTCCAAAAGGGGTTCTCCCGTATACGAGCCGCCGGACTCGGAGCGAAGATCGCGTCGGCGCGCCCGAAGCGCCCGATCAGGACCTTCGGCAACGCAAGCGAGCGGTTCAGGCCAATGCAGCTGAGCTGACCCATGCCGCCGGTCGCCTTCTCGCCATGCCGCAGGACGACGATGGTCTCGCTGCTCTTTGCTGGCGACAGTGGGGTTGACGAAGCTGCGGACCTCGGCTGCTTGGAAGCTTTGCAGCCGCTCGCTACAAAGCAAAGCGCCACAAGGGTAGCCGCGGCGTAAAAGCATGCACGCACCAGCGAAAACGATCTCGATCTCTTTGCCGTCAATACCCTGTCCTTCGAATCGGTGACTACAGATATACATAAGGTAGAAAATTGCGGCGAACGCCACAGGCAAACCCAAACGCAAACGTAGACCGGCGACCAGAGGTGGGCACGCTCATGACTGGATTTCTCACTTCACTGCGGCAGGACCTTCGCTTCGCCGCGCGCATGATCGCCAACCGTCCCGGCTTCTCCGCGGCCATCGTGCTGACCGTCGCGCTCGGCATCGGCGCCAATACCGCACTCTTCTCCGTCATCCGCGCCGTGCTGCTGCGCCCGCTGGGCTACACAGACCCACAGAAGCTCGTCGTGCTGACGCGCGGCGCCACCCCCATCCACGTGGATGAGTTCCGCGCCGCCGCTCGCTCTTACGCCGAAACTGGCGTCTACCCCGTCGGAGCCGAGCAACTCGCTCTCACCGGCAGAGGCGCGCCGGAAGTCGTCAGCGCAGCGCGCGTCTCCGGCAACTTCCTCAGCATCCTCGGCGTCGCGCCGGCGCTCGGCCGATCGTTTCTGCCCGCGGAAGACCGTACCGGCGGACCCAACGTCGCCATCATCAGCACCCGCCTGTGGCGGCAACTCTTCGGCAGCAACCCCGCCATCCTCGGCCACACCGCCACCCTCGCGGGCATCCCTTACACCATCGTCGGCGTCCTGCCGCCGCGCTTCGCCTTCCCCTTTGCCGGCGCGAATACCGATGTATGGATCACGCGACCCATCGAATGGTCCTTGATGCCGTTGAAGTCCCGGCCGCTCAGCCCGTATCTGCGCATCTTCGGACGGCTCAAGCCCGACATCGATCTGCAGCAGACAAACGCCGAGCTCACCGTCCTCAATCGCCAGTACGCCGCGGCGCATCCCGCCATGCTCGATGCCAGGCCGACCACAACAGACAACCCGAACACTGTGCGTTCGCTGCAGGAATCCATCGTCGCCGATGTGCGGCTGCCGCTACTGCTGCTGAGCGGAGCCGTGGGACTTCTGCTGTTCATCGTCTGTGCAAACGTCGCCAGCCTGCTACTGGCCCGTGCCGCTACCCGCGCGCGTGAGTTCGCTGTGCGCGCAGCCTTGGGTGCGGGCCGCAGCCGCCTGGTACGCCAGCTCCTCACCGAAAGCACGCTGCTCTCCCTGCTCGGCGGCGCGCTCGGCCTGCTGCTCGCGTGGGCTGCACTGCGCGGCATCCGCACCGCCACCGCGCTCGATCTGCCGCGCAGCTCGGAGATCCATCTCGACCTCGGCGTCCTCGGCTTCGCGCTTGCGCTTTCTATTCTCACCGGCATCCTCTTCGGCCTGGCGCCCGCGCTCTCTGCATTCCGCCGCGACCTCGCCGCCGTGCTGCAGGGCAATCTCGGGATCTCCACCGGCGGCAGATTCCATCGCCGCCTCGCCCGTACGTTCAGCGTTGGCCCGCGCGGCGTGCTGGTCGCCGGGCAAGTGGCTTTGTCGCTCATTCTTCTCGTGAGCGCAGGGCTGCTGCTCGAGAGCCTGGCGCGCCTCTATCGCGTCGATCCTGGCTTCCGCCCCGATCACGTGCTCACCATGTCGGTCTCGCTTGCGCCCACGCAATACGACACCGACGCAAAGCGCGCCAGCTTCTACACCCGGCTTGTCGACCGGGTCGAAGCGCTCCCCGGCGTGGAGCACGCAAGCGTCACCCTCACGCTGCCTACAGCGGGTTGGGCGGGCACGCCCATCCAGATCACGGGCCGTCCCGAGCGGCCGCTCAACCAGCGGCCCATCGCCTTCGTGCAGCAGATCTCGCCTGACTACTTCCAGACGCTCGAAATCCCGCTCCAGCGCGGCCGTGCCTTCAACATCCGCGACAATGCCGGCGCGCCCGGCGTCACCGTCATCGATGAAACCCTGGCACGCCGCTTCTGGCCGCAATATCCGCGCGGCGAAAATCCCGTCGGTCAGCATCTGCTGGTCGGCTCCCACAAGGAGCCGATCGAGATCGTCGGCATCGCCGCAGCCGTGCATCAGGAGGGCCGCGATGCCGAGCCCATGCCCGGCTTCTATCTGCCAAACGCGCAGTCGCCGCCCCAGGCCGCCATCCTTGTCGTCCGAACAAAGAGCGATCCCGCCGGCTTCACAGATGCGGTGCGGCGCCAGGTACTTGCGCTCGACCGCAATCAGCCCATCTCGGATGTCAAAACACTCTCCGCAGTCCTCGATGCCTCGGAAAATCAACGTCGTCTGATGTTCTCTCTGCTTGGCGCCTTTTCCGTGGCGGCCACGCTGCTCGCGGTGCTGGGCCTCTACAGCGTCATCTCCTACTCAGTGGTCGAGCGTACGCGGGAAATCGCCATCCGGCAGGCATTGGGCGCGCAGCGCAGCAGCATTCTTGCGCTGGTGCTGCGGCAAGGTCTTGGGGTTGCACTTATGGGCATCGTCGCTGGCATCGTCGGAGCGGCCGGTCTCACCCGCCTGCTAAGTTCGATGCTCTTCGGAGTAAAAGCACTCGATCCAGTTACATTTATGCTGGCTGCGATGTTGTTTCTGATGGTGGCGTTCGCCGCCAGTTACATTCCCGCACGTCGCGCCGCCGCTGTCGAGCCGATGGCCGCACTGCGCAACAATTGATGCGCTCTGGTCGCCCAGCCGGATCGCGAAACTCGAGTTAGCCGCGAGTTATGTGACTTAGTAGGGTCATCACGGCAGGGAAAAGAAACTACTCGGCGCGGGCGCCCGCACGCACTGCCGTTGGCGAGAGCGGCGGTATGCCGCGGCCCATGCTATCCCGCATACGCGCCATCGTGTCCAGATAGAAGGCCAGGTTATGCAGCGTATTCAGCACCGCCGACAGCGGCTCCTCGGCCACCATCAGGTGCCGCAGATAAGCCCGCGTGTAGCGCCTGCACACCAGGCAGCGGCAGTACGGATCGGGCGGGTCCTGATCCTCGGCGAACTGCCGGTTCTTGATATTCAGCCGGCCCTCCGAGGTAAACAACAGCCCATGCCGCGCCGCGCGCGTGGGCAGCACGCAATCCATCATGTCCACGCCCATCTTCGCGTACTCGACGATCTCATCCGGATAGCCGACGCCCATTACATAGCGAGGCTTGTCTGCGGGCAGCAGGGGAAGCGTCGCTGCGATGATCTCGCGCGTCAGTTCACGCGGCTCGCCCACGCTCAATCCGCCGATGGCGTAACCGGGAAAGTCCATCTCCACCAGCCGTTCCGCCGATTCACGTCGCAGCTCCGGATACATTCCCCCCTGCACGATGCCGAACAGCGACTGCGTACGGCCGCCAAACTCCTTATGCCACGGCACCTCGTGCTTGTGCGCCTCGAAGTAGCGCTTGCTGCGTGCTGCCCAATCCAGCGTCAAATCCAGCGAGCGCCGCGCCCGGTCGCGGTCCGCCGGATACTCCGTGCACTCATCGAAAACCATCAGGATGTCCGCCCCCAGCGCAATCTGGATCTCGATCGAGCGTTCCGGCGAAAACTGGTGTGTCGAACCATCCAGGTGCGAACGAAACTCGACGCCGTCCGCCGACACCTTCCGCAGCTCATTCAGGCTGAAGACCTGGAAGCCGCCGGAGTCGGTCAGCAGGCCGCGCGGCCAGCTCATGAAGCGATGCAGTCCGCCCATGTGC
>DASXGY010000168.1:0-10316 GCA_036488835.1 Acidobacteriaceae bacterium | reverse complement strand
TCAAAAGTGTCATGGGCCAAGTGTGGAAATTGACTAGGAAAGAGTTGCACACTCTAAGCAGCGGTGTGAAGGTGGAGCAGGGCCCTGCAGAGTGCTTGCTCAAATCACTATGACAATCTGGTGATTTTTTCGTGGCTTTTCCAGCACAATTTGCTCGATAGAGCGGCCTACAATCTGCGTGTTGTTCATAGTTCGCGGGGTATCACGATGCTAGACTTTGCTTGTTCAATGCTCTGCGCCCGGCTCCTGGCGCAGGCCTTTGCAAGCAGTCTGCAAGGGTGAAGGAGGAGCGAAAAGAATGGAACAGGGCGCGCAGATCGCTGGAGGAAGCGGCAATTTCGCCAATGTTCTGAATAAGTTCCATTCCATACGACTAACATCTGGTGCGGCATGCGATCCCCAAGCGACCAGAGTGCATCGTACTTGTCATTCCCCCATGCGTAGTCGTGTGACAGGAGTACCCAGGTTCCCTCGATGAGCACCCCTGAGTTTGTCCCTCGCCTTCACAGTGCAGAGCGCTTCCAATCTGCTGGAACCAGGCCCGTTCCTGCCGGCCGCTCCACTATCTGGGCGCATTCGGTTCGGGTAGCACTGTTCTGGGCGCTTTGCGACACGCTGTGCGTGATGCTTGCGGCGGCTCTGGCAGTGCGCGTCCGCCTGGGAAATTTCATTACCGACGATTCCGTATTCCAGACACAGTCCATGTTGAGCAGCAGTCCATGGGTGTCGCTGTTTTATTTGTGCTGGTTCACACTGGCGCTGATTATTGTCAGCCGGCGCATGCATCTTTACGCGCCGATTGAGTTGCGGAATACGCTGCACGATCAACGATTGACGATCCAGGCGTGCTGCACGGCGGGGCTGCTGCTGTCCGGCGCGCTGTATCTGGCACATGGACAAGTAGTGTCGCGTGCTGTGGTGCTGCTGACCATCATCTTCACTGCGGTTCTGTTGTGCACGCGGCGGCTGGTGTGGCGCGCGATTGTGTATCGCCGCTACGACCGGGGCATCGAGACGCGCAATATTCTGGTTGTCGGCACGGGTCGAGTCGGCCAGGCGCTGCGGCATCACCTCGAAGGTATTCGGCATCTTGGCTTCACCTTCAAAGGATTTGTGCATCTGCCGGGCTACGATTCCGACGGTGCGGTGGATAGCGCGGATGTGCTGGGGACGGTGGATGAAGTTCTCGAACTGGCGCGCAAACACTTCGTCGACGAGATATTTCTGTCCGCCCCCTGCGAGCGCGGTCTGGTGAAGCGTCTGGTGCATCAGGCACGCGAGGCAGGCGTCGACATCCGCATAGTGCCTGACCTGTACGACGGACTGGCGTGGGGCAGCCAGGTCGAATATATCGGGCAGTTTCCGACCATCCCGCTGCATCGCGGCGAGGTTCCGGTGATCGGGATGGTGATGAAGCGCATGTTGGACATCGCTGCTTCGAGCGTGGCGCTGGTGCTGCTGTCGCCGGTGCTGCTGGCGATCGCGATTGCCGTGCGCAGCGACAGCCGGGGACCGATTTTTTATGGATCGGAACGCATCGGCAAAAAGGCCCGCGTCTTCCGCTGCCTGAAGTTCCGCACCATGGTGCCCGATGCCGAGCGGCGCAGGACCGAGGTCCTGCACATGAACGAGCGCGACTCTGTGCTGTTCAAGATCACCAACGATCCGCGCATCACGCGCACGGGACGCTTCCTGCGCAAGTACTCGCTGGACGAGTTGCCGCAACTGATCAATGTGCTGCGCGGCGATATGAGCATGGTGGGGCCGCGGCCGCCGATCGCCAGCGAAGTGAGGCGTTATGAGCTGAACCATCTGCGCCGGCTGGATGTGGTGCCGGGCATCACCGGTCTATGGCAGGTGCAGGCGCGACAGGATCCGTCCTTCGACAGCTACATCTCGCTGGACACTGCGTACATCGAGAACTGGAGCCTGTGGCTGGACATCAAGATCCTGGTTCGCACAGTAGGCGTGGTGATCGCGGGCACGGGAACGTAGTCTTTTCACATCGCACGCGGAAGAGGCCAGCCCTGGGGCTGGCCTCTTCTGCATTGCGTTCTCCGATACACTGAAAGAGTGAAGATTGCGCTGGCGCAGATCGATCCAACGGTCGCGGATTTTCGAGGGAACACAGCACGAATTCTGCAGAATGTACGCGAAGCGGAGCGGCGCGGCGCAGACCTGGTGGTCTTTCCGGAGCTGTGTGTCTGCGGCTATCCGACGGGCGATTTCGTAGAGAAGCCCTCCTTCGTGAAGCTGGCGGGCGAGGCAGCGGCGGAGATTGCACGCGAGGCGACCGCCGGCAAATCGATCTCCGTGATCTGCGGCACGCTGGTGCCGTCGCCGGCGGGTGCGGGCAAGCGCGTGAGCAACGCGGCCGTGCTGATGCAGAAGGGCGAGATCACCTTTACCCAGCGCAAGATGCTGCTGCCGTTCTACGACGTCTTCGATGAGCAACGCTACTTCGCCCCCGCCGACCACCAGGAAGTGGTGAAGATCGGGAACGAGCTGGTGGCGCTGACTATCTGTGAAGATGCCTGGAACGACAAGGGCTACTGGAAGCAGCGGCTGTACAAGGTCGATCCGGTAGAGGAGCAGGTGCGGCAGGGCGCCACGCTCATTCTGAATATTTCGTCGTCGCCGTTCTGGCAAGGGAAGCGGGAGCAGCGCGCGGAGATGCTGGCCGCGGCGGCGCGGCATCACAACCTGCCCATCCTGATGGTGAACCAGACCGGCGGGAACGACAGCCTGATCTTCGACGGCACCAGCCTGGCGCTGAACGCGCGCGGCCAGACGATGGCGCAGGGGCGCTCGTTCGCCGAGGACCTGGTGATGGTGGACACCGCGACGGGCACCGGCGATCTCCATCGCACCGTGGAGGGCGACGATGCGGCGACCTATGCGGCGCTGATGATGGGGACGCGCGACTACGTTCGCAAGTGCGGCTTCAAGCAGGCGCTGATCGGGCTGAGCGGCGGCATCGATTCGGCGCTGGTAGCCGCGATTGCGGTGGATGCGCTGGGCAAAGAAAACGTGATCGGGGTGGGGATGCCGAGCCCGTACTCATCGCAGGGCTCGCTTGACGACAGCCGCGCGTTGGCGAGCAATCTGGGGATTCCGTACGAGACGATTCGTATCGATGGCATCTTCAGCCAGTTCACAGAGGCGCTGGCGCCGCTGTTTGCCGGCCGGGCGCCGGATGTGACGGAGGAGAATATCCAGTCCCGTATCCGTGGGACGCTGTTGATGGCGCTCTCGAACAAGCTGGGCGCGCTGGTGCTGACGACGGGAAATAAATCCGAGATGGCGGTGGGCTACTGCACGTTGTACGGAGATATGGTGGGAGCGCTGGCGGTGATTGGCGATCTGGTGAAGACGCGGGTGTATGCGCTGTCGCGCTATGTGAACCGCGAGCGCGAGGTAATTCCGCGGGCGATCCTGGAGAAGGCGCCGTCAGCGGAGCTGCGGCCGGGACAGCTCGATACCGATTCGCTGCCGCCTTACGAAGTGCTGGACCCGTTGGTGGAGGCCTATGTGGAGCGGTACATGCCGATGCAGGCGATTGCCGATCAGCAGGGGCTGGACCTGGCGCTGGTGCAGAAGATCGTCAGGCTGATTGAGCAGAGCGAGTACAAGCGGCAGCAGGCGGCGCCGGTACTGAAGGTGACGGGGAAGTCGTTTGGCGGCGGGCGGCGGTTCCCGATTGCAGTGAAAGTACAAGTTTAAGTTTCTGGCGCAGAGGACAGGTATGTAAGGTGCCCGGCGATCAGCGATCTAGTTTTTTTGTTGTGATAAAAAGCCCGACGGAAGTTGTGGGTTTACACCTGCTTCGGCTCCGGCGGTCCTGGAGAGATTCGATGAAGAGTTTGGTGCGCGGCGGACTAAAAGCAACGCTGCTTTGTGTAACTTCGATGGTGACAATTGCGGCGCTGGGGCAGGCGAATCCGCCGGAGGCTCCGGACGCGTCCGCGGGTCAGAGTGCTCCTGCGCAGTCTCCCGGGCAATCTGCACAGCCCGCTGCGCCGGTTCAACTGCAGCCGATGCCGCCAACCGATCCGGCAAACTTTACCGCGGCAACGCCGACCAAAGAGACGGTGCAGGCGTTTCTGCGCGCGAGCTGGGGATATGACGCGAACCGCATCTTCCAGGTGCAGGCGATCCAGCCAACGCAGGTGCAGGGGATCAGCCGGGTGACGGTGCTGGTGGAGGAGAAGGGCACGCAGCAGGCGCAGCCTTCGATTCTCACGTTCCTGACGCTGCCGGACGGCCAGCACCTGATCGCCAACGAGGAGATTCTGCCCTTCGGTGCGCATCCATTCGAGAATTATCGAACCATTCTGCAGCGGGACGCGAAGGGCCCGTCGCGCGGACCGGCGAACGCGCCGCTGCTGCTGGTGGAGTTCGCGGACTTCCAGTGTCCGCACTGCAAGGAGGCGCAGCCCACGGTGGAGCGTCTGTTGAAGGATTATCCGCAGGCGCGCTTCGTCTCCGAGATATTCCCGCTGCGCAGCATCCACAGCGAAGCGGAGAAGGCGGCGGAGTACGGGGTGTGCGTGGCGAAGATCGGCGGCAACGAGGCGTTCTTCAAGTACAGCGATGCGGTGTATGCGAACCAGGCGCAACTGACGCCGCAGGATTCCGCGCAGGCGCTTGCTTCGGCGGTGACGGCGGCCGGGGTGGACCAGGCGAAGGTGAAGGCGTGCGTGGCGGAGCCCTCGACCAAGGCGGCGGTGGATGCGTCGCTTCACGTGGGCGAGGAAGTGGGCGTGAATTCGACGCCGACGCTGTTTGTGAATGGCCGCGCGCTGCCCCTGGCGGGAATTCCTTACGATCAGTTGAAGCTGATTATCGATTACGACATGCAGCAGGGCGGGGGGAAGTAGCGCGCTGCAATCGGACGGAGCCATGGACGGCATGCCGGAGGTGCCGCGATGATTGTAGAAACGCCCATCACCGAAGCGGAGATTGCGAGTCTGGTTGACCGCTTCTACGCGAAGGTCCAAATGGATCCGGAGATCGGTCCTGTTTTCAATGCTGCGATCCATAACTGGGATGCGCATCTGGCGCTGTTGAAGGACTTCTGGTCCACAGTGCTACTGGCCACCGGCCGATACAAGGGCAATCCACTCCTGGCACACTTTCCTTTGCCCATCGAAGAAAGATATTTTGCCCGGTGGCTGGCGCTGTTCTCAGAGACGGCGAACGACGTGATGCCTGCTGCGAAAGCCGCGGTCATTCTGCAGAAGGCGGAACTGATCGCGAAAAATATGAAGCGTGTTCTCGCGTCGCGCGCCTGACTCCTGCAGTCGAAATAATTCGGCGATGAGTACCTCGCCCCCAGACCGGCCCATGGCATCCACACAAAGGAGGTCCGATACATGACCACCGAAGGCTTTGCCAATGACGGCACGACGCTGAGCGAGCTGGCGCAGTTCGACCTTGCGCAGGAGATGAAGGAATCGGAGCAGAAGAGGCCGTGGCCAATGGGCCACTTTGCGAAGATGCTCTTTAAGAAGTCAGACTTCAGGATGTTACTCATCATGATGGATGGCGGTTCCGTCCTGAAGGAGCACCACGCAGACGGCACCATTTCCATTCAGGTCTTGAAAGGCTCCGTAGATTTTCGTGTCCAAGGCGAAACGCGCAGTCTCCAGGTGAACAGTGTCCTGACGCTGGGTGCGTCGATCCAACACGAGCTTGAGGCCCGTGAGGAGTCTGCCATTCTGCTCACCATTGCATGGCCGAGTGGCGAGAAGCTTCAGGCGATGAAACACCGAGGGTATGGAACCTGATCGATCGCGAGCGGTATGCCTTCCAGCCCGGAGCGGAGCGAATGGACCAGAGGTCTTCGCTGCGCTCAGGATACCTGGTGTTGATATTCATCCTTTGATCCCCTACTGATGCGTGGGCAGCAGCATGACCTGACTGGCTCCTGAGGGGTGGGGCAGGCGGACGACGTGCGGGGTGATGAGGACGACCAGCTCGTCATCGCTGCGCATGACGTTTTTGTTGGTGGTGGATTCGAGGCCGGGGATTTCGCTGAGGCCGGGGAGGCCGCTGACGGCGTTGGCTTCCTGCGAGGTGAGATTGCTGGTCACCATCGCGCTGGCGCCGTCCTTCAAATCGAGCGCGGCCGTGAACTGACGGTTGGTCAGGATGGGGATGTTGTTGATGGAGGTGGTGCCGAGCGCCTCAATCTTGAGATCGAGTTTGAGCGACACGGACTGGTCGCGATGGATGAAGGGGGTCGCCTTCAACTGCAGGCCGATGTCCTGATACTGAACCTGCGGAATGGGCTGTTGGTTGAGGCTGGAGGAGTTGAGTCCCAGCGCGGCGAGCTGGCTGGAGAGGCCGGCGCTGTTGAGGCCGGGGATATTGACGCCGCCGGCGGTGAGGTTGGAGTAGCTGGACTGGATGATGGGGTAGTGCATGCCGGCGATGAGGCTTCCTGCCTCCTGATCCTGCAGGCGGAGTTGAACCTGGTCGATGGCGCGGCTGTCGCTGGTGTTGAGCGCCAAGTTGAGCGTCGGGTTGCCGAGGGTAACGCCGGTGGTGGTGAGGCCGCCGCCGAAGATGGCGAAGGGCTGGCTGAGGAGCGAACTGGAGAGCTGGCCGGAGGCAAGCAGGATGGCGGCGATGGCCTCGAGATCATTGGCATTGGCGAGGCCGCTGGAGACGATCTGCTGGATCAGGGCTTGATTGCCGTTGAGGGCCTGCTGTATTTCGGAGTTGAGGTTGAAGATGTTGAACTGCTGGGGGGTTTGCACGCCGATATTCGTGTTGTGGGTGCGCGCGATCTCGTAGACGTGGATGTCGAGCAGCACCTGGCTGCGGCCATCCATGAGGCCGTGCAGGGTGCGGTTGAGGAGCGCGAGCTTCGCTTCCGGACCGCGTACGGTCAAGGTATTCTGCGCAGGCTCGGCGGCGACCTGGGTGAGCTCGAGCACATTGCGCGCGAGATTGGTGACATCGGTCAGCTCCTGCGGGTTGAGTCCGGGCAGATAGACGGTCTCCAGCAGAAGCCGCTCATACTTGGTGCGATTCTCTTTGGTGTCCTTGGCGACCAGGACGCGATGGGGATCGAGGGGCACGAAGAAGGTGTCGGACTCGAGGCGGAGCAGTTGCTCGGCCTGACGAAAGTCCACGTCGTCGACATCGAAGCGAACGGATTTTGGAGTGACGCTGGAGTCGAAGCTAGGCACGATGCCATAGGCGGTGAGCACCTGGCGCAGCAGCGTGAGGCCGTCGGAGCGGAGATGGAAGCTATGTTTGCCCGGTGTGGGCTCGAGTCGGATGGCGTCGGCGATGTTGGAGGTGATGTCGTCGGGCTTGACGGTGGTGTCTTCGAGGCCGGCGGCGTCGCCGATGTGCTGTGCCACGATGGGGTTGGTGGGATCGAGCTCCAGGGCTTCGGCAAGACGCGCGTGGGCGACATCGTTCTTATCGAGAATGCGCGCCTTCTCCGCCTGCTGGATGAGGTCGGTGACGAAGTGGGCTTTCGCGACCGCGACGGCATTTTTGTAGTCGGTGTTGGTGGGGTCGAGCGCCGCGGCTTTGCTGAAGGCGTCGTAGGCAGCGCGGGTGTTGCGGTCTTCGATAGCGTGTGCACCCGCGAGATAGGCCTTGGCCGCGGCGCGCTTATCGTGCTGAGGGGGCGTGGGAGGCTGAGGGGGCGTGGGGGTCACGGGCTTTTGCGCGTGGGCGGCCAGCGTGAGGACGAGCGCGCATGCGGCGGCGCGGAGCAGGCGGCTCATGCGGATGTGTCCTTGGTGACAGCATTGACCCTGTGCCCGTTGCTGGTGGCGCCGTCCTGGGCGGCGTTTTGTCCGGCAAGCAGCAGCGCGGCGAGATTTTCGGCACAGATCTCCGGTGTGTGCTCGAGCAGGCGATCGAAAGAGAAGTGGCCGGTGGCGACGGCGATGACGGGCAGGGCATTGGCATGCGCGGCCGCGATGTCGGAGGGCGTATCGCCGACGATGACTACGGAGGCGCCTGCGCCGGCAAGGTTGCGTGCAGCGGCTGCTGCTGCGGCGATCATGTTCGCGCGCTGCTCGTGGGCATCGCTGAAGCCGCCAAAGGTGAAGTGCCGGCGCAGGCCGGTGCGCTGCAGCTTGAGCCAGCCGATGGATTCGAGATTGCCGGTGGCGACGCCGAGCCATTTGCCGGCGGCCGCAAGGTGGCGGAGCGCCTCGACGACGCCGGGCATGATGGTGAGCTGCATCTCGGCGGCGTCCCGCTCGACGGTGGAACAGATGGCTTCGAGCAGGCGCGGCTGGTGGGGACGCCAGGTTTCGTCGGCGATGCCGGCGGCGGCGAAGGCGTCACTGAGAATGCGCGGGTCGGTGGAGCCGGCTACGGTGACCGGTTCGAGCGAGAGCGGATGGCCGAGGACTTCGAGGCAGGCCTTGGAGAAGGCGTTGTAGTGGACGCGGCCGGGATCGCGCAGCAGGGTGCCGTCGATGTCGAAGAGATAGGCATCGTAGTGATCCCAGGGCAGGCCGGGACGCCAGGCGACGCGGCCTTGCGCGGTGGCAAGCGATGCATAGGCCGCCGGAGCGGAAGAGGCGATGACAGAATTGGGCAAAGCGGCCGGCGGCTCCTGAGTGAATAGGCGTGTGCCGGGAGGGGCTGATGCGAAATCAGCCCTGCTGGCGCATTACCTGTTTTGGCTGTTCAAGTAACGGACGCACGGGACGCGGCGGACGCTTGAGGCCATTGCGGATCTGGGCCGGGTCCATGTGGAGTTCGGCGATGGTGCGGCTCAGCGTATTGCGGTGCATGCCGAGTTCCTTGGCGGCCTTGCACTGGTTACCCCGGTGCGCGGCGAGCACCTCCAGAATGAAGCGCTTTTTGAACTCGCGGATGGCTTCGTCGTAGGTGATACCACCGGCATGCATCTGGCTAACCAGGCTGTCCAACTCGCGTTTCACAAGAATCCTCTTTCTTGGCTACGGACCGAATCTCAGTGCCGGTCTCTTGTTCAGTAATGCTGATTTCAGTCGTGCTGGCCCAGTCCCGATGCCTCGCGGCGGGCAACGCCCTTCAGAGAGTGCAATCCGGACTGAATTCTAACGCCCAGGTCCCGTGGCAGCACAGTAACACTTCCGTGTGCCCCGGGAAAAAAGTATGGCACGAGTTGCGACTGATCGAACCAGGGCTGCCGAGGAAAAAATGCGGCCATGGCAGCGATGCCCAGTACCACCAGAATGTATCCCTTGAGAAGACCGAAGGCCCCCCCGGCGATGCGGTCTGCCCAACCCAACCCCAAGCCGCGGAGTATCCAGCGTAGCACCCGGCCGAGGATTGCGGCGGCCAGCATAACGCCGAATGCAATCAAAAGAAAAGCGATTCCGGCGGCCGCGGCCTCTTCGTGCACGAAATGCTGGACCCAGGGGGTGAGCTGCAGATAGGAGTGGGCGGCCAGGATGATCCCGCCCACCAGCCCGATAAGAGCGCAGACTTCAACCAGAAAACCATGGATGAACGCCATCACCGTGGAGATGACCAGGACGGCGAGGATGGCCCAGTCCAGTGGCGTCAGGGTCTGCATGGCAAATGGTATCCCAGCTTTAGCCGAGATCAAGCTCACGCCCGGTGAGGAGGCGGTAAGCATCCAGGTACTTGCGTTGCGTTTTTGCCACGATGTCGTCGGGCAGGGCGGGCGCGGGAGCTTGCTTGTTCCACTGGATCTGCTCGAGGTAGTCGCGGACGAACTGCTTGTCGAAGGAGGGCTGCGGTCCGCCAGGGGCGTACTGGTCCGCAGGCCAGTAGCGGGAAGAGTCAGGAGTGAGGACCTCGTCGGCGAGGACGATACCGCCAGGGGTGACACCAAACTCGAATTTGGTGTCGGCGAGGATGACACCGCGCTGGGCCGCGTAAGTGGCGGCGCGATTGTAGATGTCGAGGCTGAGGCCTTGCAGCTTTGTGGCCGCGGGTTCACCGATGCGGGTGACCATCTCGTCGAAGGAGATGTTTTCGTCGTGCTCGCCGCTGAGACTCTTGGAAGCGGGTGTGAAGAGGGGTTGCGGCAGCTTGTCCGATTCGCGCAATCCCTTGGGCAGCGGAATGCCGCAGACCGCGCCGGTGGCTTTGTAGTCCTTCCATCCGGAGCCGGAGAGATAGCCGCGCACGACGCACTCGACGGGGAACATCTGCGCGCGCTTGACCAGCATGGAGCGGCCTTCGAGCTGATTCGCGTAAGGGCGCAGGACTGCAGGGTATTGCGCGATGTCCGCTGTGATGAGGTGGTTGGGCACGACATCGCGCAGTAACTCAAACCAAAAGAGCGAGAGCTGGGTGAGGATTTTGCCTTTGCCGGG
>DASXGY010000003.1:0-7372 GCA_036488835.1 Acidobacteriaceae bacterium | reverse complement strand
GCGCGCGATGACGATCCGCGGATGATCTTGATCACGCTGTCCAGGTGATCGAGCGCGATCTGGTAGCCGAGCAGGATGTGCTCGCGCTCCCGCGCCTTGCGCAGCAGGTAGGCGGTGCGGCGGCGGACGACATCCACGCGGTGGTCGATGAAGTGGCGGATGGCATCCGGCAGCGGCAGCTCCCGCGGCTGGCCGTTCACCACCGCGAGGAAGATCATGGAAAAGCTCTCCTGCATCTGCGTGTGCTTGTAGAGCTGGTTGAGCACGATCTGGGCTTCGGAGCCGCGCTTCAACCCAATCATGATGCGCATACCGTCGCGGTCGCTCTCGTCGCGGAACTCGTCGCGCGCGATGTCGGTGATCACGCCGTCGTTCACTAGGTCCGCGATGCGCTCGATGAGCTTCATCTTGTTGACCTGGTACGGGATTTCAGTGACCACGATGGCCTGGCGCCCACCCGAGATGTTTTCAATCGCGCACTTGGCGCGCATCAGGAAGCGGCCGCGGCCGGTGCGATAGGCCTCGGGAATACCGCTGCGCCCATAGATAAATCCGCCGGTGGGGAAGTCCGGTCCTTGCACATGCTTCAACACTTCGGTCAGACCGGCATGCGGATTGTTCACCAGCTCGATGGTCGCGTTGACGATCTCGGTCAGGTTGTGCGGCGGGATGTTGGTCGCCATGCCCACGGCAATGCCGTTGGAACCGTTGACGATCAGGTTGGGGACGCGCGCGGGCAGCACGGAGGGTTCCACCGTGCTCTCGTCGTAGTTGGGCACCATATCGACCGTCTCCTGGTCGATGTCCGCGAGCATCTCGCCCGCGATGCGCATCATGCGCGCTTCGGTGTACCGCATCGCCGCGGGCGGATCGCCATCCACGGAGCCGAAGTTGCCCTGACCGTCGATCAGCGGATAACGCAGACTGAAGGGCTGCGCCAGGCGCACCATCGCGTCGTAGAGAGCCGTATCGCCGTGCGGATGGTACTGGCCCATGGCCTGTCCCACCACCTTGGCGCACTTGGTGTACTTCTTGTTGTGCTGCAGCCCCATCTCGTGCATCGCGTACAGGATGCGGCGATGCACCGGCTTCAGGCCGTCGCGGACATCGGGCAGCGCGCGGCCGATGATGACCGACATCGAGTAGTCGAGATACGACCGGCGCATCTCCTCTTCAATGTTGATGGAGATCATGTTGGCGGCGCCTGGACCCGTGGGGGGCGTGGTGCCATCCCCGCTGTTGCCATTTGGACCGCCGAGAGGAAGCTGAGGATTCTGATCGTCTGCCATAGATAGGAAGAGCCGTCGCAGCGCCAAAACGCGCTATCCGGACCCCGCTCTGGGGCATGGAGGGAACGAGGGACTCTGCGTCTATTTTAGCAAGGAATGGCGTATATTTCCGCGTCACTGACATGGTTCTGAAGGGCTTATTTTCGTGGAATTTAGACCTTCCGCGGCTGCTGCCTCCGAAGGCTGAGGAATAGGCCCAATCCGATGCCCAAATCCGTCGCCCAAATACGCTTGGAGCCGTGCGCGAAGCGGAGTACAGTGGTGCCATCCGATTCGTCAGGTCGAGTCCTCGTTGCCTCGATGCCGAGTGCGCTGCCCCGCTTCTGCCAGCGCCTGCAACCACAACGAGGTCCTTTCCCCCTTCGCCAGATTTTGGAGGATTTCCTGATGCCCGCCGACCACTCTTCCGTCTCCCGCCGCTCTTTCCTGCGTATCGCCACCACCGCAGCCGCTGCCGTCCCCATCCTCACGGAGGGCCACCTTGCATGGGCCTACGCGAACGGAGCGCAGTCCACGTCAAACGGTCTCAAGCGGGCGGGCCGCTTCCATGGCGGCATGCCCGCCATCCCGCCCGATGCGGTGCTGATCAACGCGAATGAAAATCCGCTGGGCCCGTGCAAGCTGGCCTGCGAAGCCTGTACAGGCATCACGGCGCAAGGCGGCCGCTACGACTTCGCGCAGACCCTGGCGTTGATGAAGAGCATCGCGCAGGTGGAAGGCCTGAGCCTGGATTCCATTGCCGTCTATCCCGGGTCGAGCGAGCCGCTGCACTACAGTGTTCTGGCCTTTACCAGCCCATCACGCCCTTACGTCACCGCCGATCCCGGCTACGAAGCGGGCATGAACGCCGCTGACATGGCCGGCGCGAAGACCTTCAAAGTGCCGCTGACCCCGGATACGCATGCCCACGATGTGAAAGCGATGCTCGCGGCAAGTCCGAGCGCGGGCGTCTTCTACATCTGCAACCCGAACAACCCCACCGGCACCACCACGCCGAAAGACGACATCGTCTGGGCGCTGAAGAACAAGCCCAAAGGCTCCATCCTGCTGATCGACGAGGCGTACATCCACTTCTCCGACCAGCCCAGTTGCATGGACATGGTGCGCGGCGGCGAAGATGTCATCGTGCTGCGCACCTTCTCCAAGCTCTACGGCATGGCCGGACTGCGCTGCGGCTTTGCCGCCGGTCGCCCGGATCTGCTGGCGAAGCTGCAGACCTATGGCATGAACGCGATGCCCATCACCGCCGCAGCCGCGGCGAATGCCAGCCTGCAGCACCCGGAGATGATTCCGGAACGGAAGAAGATCAACACCGACATCCGCGAGCAGACCTTCGCCTGGCTGGACAAGCAAGGCTATAGCTATACGAAATCGCAGAATAACTGCTTCATGCTGGATACGCGGCGCGATGCCAAGCAGGTGATCGCAGCCATGCAGGCGAAGAAGGTCTACATCGGCCGCGTGTGGCCCGCATGGCCCACGCACGTCCGCATCACGGTTGGAACAGCGCAGGATATGCAGGCCTTCCAGACCGCGTTCGCCGAGGTGATGCAGACTCCGCCGCAGAGTGCAGAACTGCTGCCGCCCGTCTACCAGCGGCCGCTCTCCCACCTGGGCTAGATGCCCGCTCAGGGCATTGCAGGCAGCGCGAACGTCAGCACTGCCTGCAATGCCACCATCGCGATGACCGCCCAGCGGAAGATGCGCCCGTGGCGCGTCTCAAGCGCATCGGCAAAGACGCCGCCGACAAAGGTCATCAAAAACGGGAGAGCCCACAGCCACGGCTGGCCAAAGACGCCGGTCGTGACCAGCGGCAGGAAGCACAGCGCGACCAGCAGCGGGGTAGTGTTGCCGAAGTAGCGTGAGCGGCGCGTGAGTACGTAGAGAACCGCCGCGGCCGCGAGCGCAATGGCGATGCCTGCGTTCCCGAATGAGAAGAGATGGGCGCGTGCCGCGACAGTGCTGATGCCCACGCGTCCCGCGCCGGAGCGGAAGTAGTAGGTCAGCGCATCCGGATGAAAGGCATAGCAGGCAAAGAGCAGCAGAAACGCGCCGAGCGTCCCCGCGATCATGACCATGGGCACCGAGGTGCGGTTGCGCTCCGCCAGGTAGATCATGAAGACAAGTGCCAAAGGCAGCGTCAGCAGCAGAGCGGCGGAATGCGATGCCGCCACCAGTGCCAGTCCGGCCGCCAGCAGCACGATGCGCGGGCGCCACTTGCGCCGCGGCCCTTGCATGGCATGCGCCACGCCGATGGCCGTGTACAGGGTGGCGAAGATGCCGAGCGCCGTCGTGATCTCGGCATTGGGCTGCGAGCCTGCGGCGACGATCGCCGGTGAAACGCAATAGAATGCCAGCGCGACAAAGCCGCCGGTGTTGCCGAAGAGCCGCCGCGTGACCCACCACAAAGCGCCGCCCAGCAGCAGCGCAGCCATGGTGAAGGGGAAGCGCAGCAGCAATTGCACGTAGCTCAGCTCATGCCGCATCTCCCAGGTGCTGGTGTCGCTGCTCTGCCCTGCGATCAGGCGCTGCAGGCTGAGCGGCAGCCCGGCCATGCGATAGGCTAGGACGCCGTCGTGGATGTTGCCGCAACTGGTGAAGTAGCCGGCGATCGGCGAGGGCCGCTCCCATATCTCCCGGCCGCAGCGCGCGTATCGATAATCGCTGTCGGTCAGCGGAGTGCGCACGATCTGCCGCAGACACTGCCCCATCAACAGAAGCAGCAGCAGGGCTGCGATCTGCTGCGGGCGGTCGAAACGAAAGCGCCGCAGATGGTGTCCCGGATGATGTTCTGGCCGCGCCTTGGCACCCGATTCCGCTTCGTGCGAAGCGGGCAGCAGGACTGGCTGAGAGGTATCTGTGGACATGAGGACGCGTCCTGCTCAGTGTACCGGACACCGCGCCGCGAACCTTAGCGCGCGGCGGCCTCCATCGCATGGCGCAGGTGCCCATGTGCCTGGTGCAGCAACGCCTCCGCCTGCTCGCGGCTTAAGCCGTGCGCGTGCATCAGGAGTGCGGCTTTGATCGATCCTGCCTCGCGGAATAACGCTGCTGCCTGCTGACGCGGCAGCCCGGTCAGTTCGACCACGATGCGCTCTGCGCGGTCGGCAAGCTTCTCGTTTGTCGGTTGCACATTCACCATCAGGTTGCTGTAGACCATGCCCAGCCGGATCATCGCGCCGGTGGACAGCATGTTCAGCACCAGCTTGGTCGCGGTGCCCGCGCGCAGCCGCGTCGATCCGGTTACCACCTCCGGCCCCACTGCCGGGGTGATGGCAATCTGCGCCGCTCGCGCCACTTCGGAATTCGGCACGCAACTGATGCCGATGGTGACCGCGCCAAGCGAGCGCGCATACTCCATCCCGCCCAGCACATAGGGCGTGCGGCCGCTGGCTGCGATCCCGGCCAGCACATCCTTCGCCGCGAAGCCGTGCGTACGCAGATCGGTTGCGCCCAGGTCCGGCGAGTCCTCCGCACCTTCCACCGAATGCCGCAGCGCATAATCGCCACCGGCGATGAAGCCTTGCACCAGCGTCGGCGGCACGTTGAAGGTTGGCGGGCACTCCGACGCATCGAGCACGCCGAGCCGCCCCGACGTACCGGCCCCGAGATAGAACAGCCGTCCACCGCACTCCGGGGCAAGGGCCGCAGCGATGGCATCCACGGCGCGCGCAATGGCCGGGATCTCGCGAGCGACCGCATCGGCCACCTCGCGGTCGGCCGCGTTCATCACCTGAAGCATCTCGGTGGTGGAGAGTTCGTCGATGTGCTCGCTAGGTTTGTAGCGAGCCTCGGTCAGCAGAGTCGAGAGCGTGGGGGCGGGTTGTGTCGCGGAATTCGAATCGGGCATGGGCACCGTGATGGTATCGCAGTGGGGAGACCATCTTCACGCGATGTATACCCAGGCCCCGCAATCGGCGTGGCTTTCCCGTCAAACCGGGGTCTCCGGCGACAGGTCTTTGTCGGCAGCGTAGAAGAAAAGCCACTCTTCGCAAAAGAACACGGCTGCTCCGCATTCCGTTCAACATGGTCCAAGGGAATCAGCATGTGTACTGGGATTCGGGCGTTCTGCTCTTGACCCGAACGCCTCTCACAGAGTGTTCTGAAATAGCCAGGCAACACTGAACATCAGAAACATTGCACGAGAGGATTGCTACACATGAGCACTGCACCGACGACCCCGGAAAAGTATTTGGTCGCCTTCGTCATTCAGGGCGACACGATGTTCAAGATCACGGCCGACAGCATCATCCAGGCCTCGGGTGGCGCAGCTGGCCTGGCATCCTTCGACGGCGTGGCCAAGCTGAAGGCTGCCGCGGCGCTGGTCGAGCTCACCAACACGCACAACGAGCGCCCCGAAGAGCTGCGCCAGATGGCGCGCGAGATGGCCGGCGAAGGCATGCGTCTGCTGGCGCGCGCAGGCGCAGGCGGCCGCGTGGTGGCCGGCGGCTCAGCGGAACGTGTGGCAAATTCGACCCCCAGTGCTCTCGTGCCGGTCGAAGTCAACCTCGCGTAAGTCGAGAGAGTAGACTCACCAGAGAACAACAGCAGCGCAGCCGGGCACGGGCCATGCCGTGTGCCCGGCATTTGCTGCGCGCAGGCTTTTCGGCTGCGCCGCCGCAGCCTCCGATGCGAGCTGCGCGGGCATGCCCTTTTCCTTCTGCCCGGACACTTCACCCACGGGGATGAACGCACATGCCGCTTTGGAACGAGATCGAAGGCGAGATTCTTGACGACAATCTGCCGCTGCAGAAGCTGCTGCGCAGCGAAGGCCGCACCGCCTGGTTTGCCACCACCGGCGCGGATGGGCAGCCAGCGGTCGTCAGCGTCTTCGAAGCACTCAACGATGAAGACACGGCGCTGGCCCGCGTGCAGGCGGCCGCGCGCGTCGCGCACCCAAATCTGCTCATCATCCGCCGCACCGGCTCTGCCCGCATCGGTGGCGATCCCTATGTTTACGCAGTGATGGAACCGTTCGACCAGACGCTAGCCGAGGTGCTGCGCGAGCGGCCGCTTACTCCGGAGGAAACCCGTGAGGTCACCGAGAGCTTGCTAAGTGCGCTCGAAACCGTGGAGGGCGCCGGCCTTTATCACGGCCACGTCGACTCCGCCGGCGTACTGGGCGTAGGGGACAACATCAAGCTGCGCAGCGATTGTTTGACGCAGCGCCGCAGTGACAGCAGCGACGCTCCTGCGCTGGCCGCTCTCATCTACAACGCGCTTACCGGCCGCCGCTTTTCGAGCGAGCGCGATGCCCTGCAACTGCCCGCGCCCTTCGCCACGCTGGTACGCGCGGGTGTGGTCAGCAACGGCTCACTGACTGCGATGCGCCGCGTGTTGAGCGGCCCCGCGGCAACCAGCGCCGAAGCCGCGGCCGTTCCTCCAGCGGCGGCGAACGCGCCCACTCCAGCGCGCCCTTCTGCCGCGCCCGCCAGGACGACGCCTGCCAGGACTCCAACGACACCTCGCACCGCGGCACAGCCCCCCGCCACGCCTCGCGCAACGCTCCAGCAGGACGAGACGGGTTCGCGGCGACGCAAACGGCCGGGAATCGCCATCGCCGCCATCGTCCTGATGGCGATCGCCCTGGTGGTCTTTTGGTACGCCACCAAGCGGCCTGCAGCGCATACGCCGATCAGCGGCGAGGCGGCCTCTGCTCCGAATCCGCAGCAAGCGCCGCCGGCCGCTGTCTCTCCGGCCGCAACTCCGACAGGAGACGCTGCGGCCACCATGGGAGCGCCGGAGCCGGTGAAGTCCCCGCCCAAATCGGCAGCCACACCGGCGCCGGCAAGGCCGGCCGCGGATGCCGCGACCGGCGAGCGCAGCGTCTGGCATGTCGTCGCCTACACCTACATGTACGAAAGCGCCGCGCAGCGCAAGGCCACCGAACTAGCGGCGCAGTATCCGAAGCTCGAGCCGCAGGTCTTCTCCCCCACCGGACGTGCGCCGTTTCTGGTTACATTGGGCGGAGGCACGAATCGCCAGGATGCCTTTGCCCGGCGCGACGCAGCGCGCTCAGCCGGCATGCCGTCCGATACCTACGCGATGAACTTCCGCAAATGACCATGCAAGGCGGTTGATAC
>DASXGY010000489.1:0-4029 GCA_036488835.1 Acidobacteriaceae bacterium | reverse complement strand
TTCCACCTGGTGCGCTGACCGCGCCGCACCTGGTGCGCTGACCGCACGGCTGAACTGCTGCTTTTGAAGCATGCCTCCTGCCCTTGGGGAAAGCAGAGATACACTCGACATGGAGAAAACACTTTCATCCATGCGTCCAAGCGTCATACCGGTACCCAGGGCGCAGCTGAAGGAGTATCTGGGCTCCGAACCAGACGCTGCCGCTCCGAAACCGGACCGCCGCCGGCATCTCTTTCTCGCCCTCGCGCTCGCGCTCCTGCTGATCGCAGCCCTGGTGCTGCCGCCGCTCATCAACATCAGCCGCTACCAGCACAGGATCTCCGCCTCCCTCGCCGCCTCGCTGGGACGTCCCGTGGAAGTCTCCGGCATCACGCTCCAATTGCTGCCGCGTCCCGGCGTGCAGATTACCAACTTCGTCGTCGACTCAACTGCCGGCTACAGCGACGAACCCATCCTGAAGTGCTCGAGCGTCACCGCGGCCTTTCGCATCCTGTCGCTCTGGCGCGGCCGGCTCGAAATCGCCCGCATTTCTCTCGATGAGCCCAGTCTCAATCTCGAGCGGGCTCCGGGCGGACAGTGGAACTTCGCCTCGGTGCTGCTGCAAGCCTCGCGCACCCAGCAGGCGCCCACCGGCCGCACCGTAGTCCGCGGTCAGAGGCGCTTTCCCTACATCGAAGCCACCAACGCGCGCATCAACTTCAAGCACGGCAATGAGAAGCTGCCCTTCTCCTTCCTCAATGCGGACGTATCCATATGGCTGGAAAATCCAAACGAGTGGCAGCTCCGCTTCGCCGCCCAGCCCATGCGCACGGACATCAATCTCTCGCTCGCCGACACCGGCCAGGTGCAGATAAGCGGCAGCGTGCATCGCGCATCCTCCGCAAACCAGCTGCCTCTCAACCTGCAAGCGGAATGGCGCGGCGCACCGCTCGGCCAGGTGACGCGCATGTTTGTCGCTCGCGACCTGGGCTGGCGCGGCGATACCAGCGTGACGGCACACATCACCGGAGTGCCCGACGCGCTCGGCCTTCAACTCTCCGCGGCGGCCAGCGACTTTCATCGCGAGACCTTCGTGCCCGCCCATCCCCTGAACCTTCACGTCACCTGCACTGCGACGTATCACCACGCCCTGGGATCCCTCGACACCATCCACTGCCTCTCCCCGGTGGGCAGCGGCATCCTTGCTCTCCGTGGCACCATGCAGCAGATCCAGACTGCCGAACCCGAGCCGGATCTCAAGCTCATCGCAACCCACCTGCCCGCCGATGAAGTGCTGGAGTTGCTGCGCCACACTCGCGGCCGCCTCAACAACGACATTACCCTCAGCGGCGCCATCGACGGCGAACTGGCCTACGCACACCAGCCGGTGCCGGCGGCCAAGCAGAGCGCCCGCGGCCCCCACGCCGTCCCCAACACCACCCGGATGGTCGCCAGCGGTACATTGCTCGCCACCGATCTTCTGGTGCGCGGCGATGGCGTGGAGCAGAACCTTCCCGACCTCCGCTTTACCGTTCAGCCTGCGGCGCAGCCCGTCGCCCTGGTCCTCCAGCCGGCGCAGATCGATCTCGGCGGTCCCGACCCGCTGGTCGCCAATGCGCGCCTCACCCGTCAGGGCTATCAGATCCACTACAGCGGCGGGGCGCTGCTCCAGCACCTGCTTCCCCTCGCGCACGCATTCAACGTCATCCCCGCCGCCTTCCAGGGGCTGCAGGGCAATGGCACGGCCGACTACAACCTCACCGTCGAGGGTGACTGGCAGCTGCCACTCATGGTCGATCCCGCCGCTCCACTCTCTGTTCTCAACGGGGCTATCGGCTTGCACAACGCCGACTTTCAGCCGTCGTATCTCGCCGAGCCGGTCCATATCGCCACCGCCACGGCGACAATTTCCCCCGCCGAGCTGCGCTGGAACGGAGTCACCGCTACACTAGGCACCACGCACTTCGCCGGCAACCTGCGCACTCCCCTCCCGTGCCTCGCCGCCTGCGAGCGTCACTTCGACCTCACCGCCGCAGCCGTCAACTTCGGCGCGCTCGCCGCTTCGCTTCGCGGTGAAGACCAAGGCGTGGTGCAGGAGTTCATCAACAGCGTCCGTTCCCGCAGCCAGGACTGGCCGCTGCTTGACGGCACCATCCACATCGCTCGCTTGAACGCAGGACTGGTCGAGATATCTAACGCCTCCGCCGATCTCACGCTGCGCGACGGCAGCCTCGAGGTGCGCTCCCTCGATGGCCGGACGCTGGGAGGCGTACTGCATGCGATGGGTGCCGTCGCACTCGCCTCGACGCCCAGCTACGACGCGGAGGTCCAACTGCGCCACATCAGCGCTCCAGCACTCGCCGAATTGCTCAAAGAACATTGGGGTCCCGGCACCATCGACCTCTACGGCGATCTTGCGATGAGCGGCACTACCGCTTCCAGCCTCAGCAGCTCCGCCAAAGGCACGCTGCAGTGGAGCTGGGCCAACGGTGCGCTGCCTCAACTGACCAGCACTCCCCTGCATCGATTCGAGCGATGGAGCGGCGATGGCAAAGTCGCGAAGGGCGCCATCGCCTTCACCAGCAGCGAGGTGACAAATGGCAGCACCACCGCTGTTGTATCCGGCACCATCGGCAGCGACCGCTCGCTCGACCTGAAGGTCGCCACTCCTCCGAAAGACAGCACCCAGAAGGACAGCACCCAGACGGAGACGGCCGCGGCCAGCTCCATTTCAATGTCCGGCACGCTCGCCGCGCCCGTTGTTGAAACGCAGTAAGGTTGCTGAAGTCGCCCTTATTGCGCCGCTGTGTACTCGATATCCTTCCGATGCACGCTCGCCTCGGTCTCCGGAGTGGTGCCGTCATTCACCTGCACCTGCTGTGGACGCCCATTCACCAGGAAGCGCCGCGTCGTCCGGCCCTTCGGCTCGATGCGCATGCGCTCGGTCACCGTCGCATCCGTTGAGTAGAGGGTCACCGGCACATCCGCCACAGCGGTCCCTGTATTCGACACCGTTACTGCGACAATATAACTATCTTCCGTGCTGCCCTTGCTGGGCGTGATGGCCTCGATGTTCAGCACCGGTAGCCCGCGGTCGCGGTTCACCCAGTCGTTGAAGAACCAGTCCAGCTTCTGATTGCTTGCCCGCTCCAGCAGATGCTGAAAATCGTCTTGCTTGGGGTCCAGTGTGGTGGCGTATTGCTCGAGCGCAGCCGCCAGCGGCTTGTCGCCTACAATTCCGCGCAGCATCCAGAACACATAGTCCGCCTTGGTTCGATAAAAAATCGGATCGTGCGCCGCAATCAATGGCTGCCCTGCATCGCGATCGGGATCGCCCGTCTCCGCCAAGCTCAGCGCACCGCGCATGTTGTCCATCTGCGTGATGGCCGCCTCGCGGCCATCACGGCGCTCTGTCCACACTGACGCCATGAACTGCGCGACACCCTCCTCCAGCCACGGTTGCGGCGATTGAAAGTACGCATGCGTCAGCACGTGGCTCATCGGCCCCAATAGCTTTTTGGGATCCACATTGGCGATGTTGGTCACCACCAGCGCCCGCTCTTCAGACGGGTTGTCGTCCGCCTCCGGCGGATCGAGTATGTTCAGGTCCGACTTCGGCTTCGTTCCAAACCAGTCCGTCATCTGCGAAGTCAGGATCGAAGCCGCAGTCATGTACGACTGCGTGGCGGCCGCATCGCTCTGCCGCGCATAGAGCTTCAGATGATTTCCCGTTTCGAGCGTCCGCTGCGCCAGGAAGAGCGTCGGCGTCGCAAAGCCCAGTCTGGTCTCCGGCAGTTTCGCCGTAGCGATGCCCGGCAGATCGCTGCCGGAAGGAGGTGGCGTTGCCGCGACCGTCACCGGAACTCCATCCAGAAAGGCCACCGTCGGCGCAGCGCCGGTAAACTCTTCTGTCACCGTCATGGATACCATTGCCGCACTCTCGCGCAGTTTGGTCATGCCGATCTCGCTGAAGAACCGGTCGCTGTCGCCCAGCACCACCGGCACATTGCACACCGGGTACCACAGCACATTGCCGAAGCCGCGCAGCCC
>DASXGY010000479.1:0-11024 GCA_036488835.1 Acidobacteriaceae bacterium | reverse complement strand
CTTCGGCCTGAACGCGAAAGATCCCAGCGAGTTCGAGATCGTCGGCGTGGTGGACGACACAAAATATGAAGATCCTGACCAACCGCAGTTGCCCATGGTCTTCATGCCCATGGCGCAGCCTTCGGAGGTTTTTGCCGCCCGTGACCGCGTGGAAGAGGAGCGGGTTCGCTATCCGGAAGACATCGTCGTGCACTACCAGGGCGGCGAAGCGGAGATGGCGGCTGCACTGCGTCGCGCAATCGGCAACATCGATCCGAACCTGCCCATCAGCCGCATCGACACGCTCGCAACGCAGGTCAATGCCAACTTCAATCAGCCGGAGATGCTGGCGCGTCTCACCATGACCTTCGGGCTGGTCGCGTTGCTGCTGGCCGCGATTGGCATCTACGGCGTGACCGCGTACACAGTAGAGCGACGCACGCCGGAAGTGGGACTGCGCATGGCTCTCGGCGCCGACCGTGGCGATGTGCTGCGCGAGGTCCTGAAGCACGCCCTGTCGCAAGTGCTCGTCGGCCTCGCGCTCGGTGTGCCGCTGGCGCTCCTGCTGGGCCGGCTGATGGCGGCGCATCTTTACAACGTCAGCAGTTACAACCCGCTGATCCTGAGCGGCGCATTCAGCACGCTGGTCATCGCGGCGGTGCTGGCCGCCTTTGTGCCGGCGACGCGCGCGGCGTCGATCGAGCCGGTGCAGGCCTTGCGTAACGAATAGGCAGCAGAGTCTTGAGGGAAGGGAGAAAGCCGTGCAATTGAGACAGGATGTGCGCTATGCGTTTCGCAAGCTGCGGCGCAGCCCGGGCTTTGCGTTGACGGCCATCTTGACCCTGGCGCTCGGCGTGGGTGCGACCACCGCGGTGTTCAGCGTCATTGATACAGTCCTGCTGCGTCCGCTGCCGTTTCCCGACCCGCACTCGATTGTGGTACCGGAGAGCCACTCGCACAGTGGCTATACGCAACCAGCGTCGCTGCCTGGCTATCGCGACGAGCGAGCGCAGCAGCACACCTTCTCCGCGTTTGCCGGATACAACGACTTTTCCAGTGTGAATCTCGAATCGCCGCACGGACCGGTAGCACTCCATGCGACCAAAGGGACAGACAATTTCTTTGACGTCTTCGGCGTTCGGCCAATCTTGGGCCGCACCTTCCTTCCCGGCGAAGACCAGCCCGGACGCGACGACGTGGCGGTGCTGAGCTATGAGGTATGGCAACGCGACTTTTCAGCCGACCCGAAGGTGATTGGTCACATGGCGCGGCTCGATGGTCATCCCTACACCATCATCGGCGTCATGCCGGCAGACTTTCGTTTCCCGCTGGGGCAGCGCAATGCGGTCTATACGCCGCTGCATGCGAATCCGGAGTGGATCAAGAGCCGCGGAAACCATTGGCTGCGGACCATCGGGCGCATGAAGCCGGGTGTGAGCCGGCAACAGGCGCAGGCAGACCTGCAGCGTGTCTTCGCCGATATGGGACGCGCGTATCCCGACACAGATGGCGGACGCACGGTCGTGCTGCACACGCTGGACGCGACATTGAGCGAGGGTGTCGCTTCGCCGCTTACGGTGATGGGCGCCGCGGTCCTGGCGGTTCTGATGCTGTGCTGCGTGAACATCGCTGGGCTGCTCCTGGCGCGCGGCGTAGGCCGCGAACGCGAGATGGCCTTGCGTGCCGCTGTAGGTGCAGGGCGCGCAACGATCCTTCGTCAGGTGCTGACGGAAAGTCTGGTGCTGGCCGTTTTCGGGTGCGGAGCTGGCGTGCTGCTGGCCATGCTGGTGCTCAAGGGCATGCGCACTTTCTTGACCAATGCGCTCCAGCGCGGGGCGGAAGTGCACCTGAACCTGAGTGCGCTCGCCGTCGCACTTGTGCTGGCCACGGTGACAAGTGTGCTGGCCGGCGTACTGCCTGCACTGCGGCTGGCTAACACCGATCCCAGTCAGGCACTGCGAGCCCGCGGCTCGGCCGGCACCACGCGCGCCCATCATCGGCTACGCTCCGCCTTCATCGTGACCCAGGTCGCTCTGGCGCTGGTGCTGCTGTTCACCTCCGGCCTTCTGCTGCGCTCCATCCTTGAACAGCGCCATAGGGATCTTGGCTTCGACCCCGCTCCCATTGTCTCTGCTGAAATCGATCTCTCGCCCGGGCGCTATGTGGGTCGCGCTCCCATCGGCAACTTCTATCAGCCGCTGCTCGATAAGCTGCAGCATGCGCCGGGCATTGCGGCTGCCGGCCTCATCAGCACCATACCCATCCAGAACTGGGGCATCAATTCCGAAGTCCACATCAAGGGCCAGCCGCCGTCTCCGCCACATCAGGAGATGTTGGCTGAGAACCGTATCGTCACCAACGGCTACTACAAGACTTTCGGCATCCGATTGCTCCGTGGCCGGATGCTCGACCCGGGCCTGGATACCGCCGCCGCACCCAGGGTTGTTGTCAACGAGGCCTTCGTGAAGAAATTCTTCCCGCAAGGCGGTGAGCCAGTGGGTGCTCACATCGACGGAGAAAATGCTGAGATCGTCGGCGTCGTCAGCAATATTCGTCAGGCTCTTGACCGGCCCCCGCTGGCAGAGATGGACTACCTTGCGAACGCGTTACCTGTAGCCGATTCGCTGGACTATCTCAGTGGCATGCAGCTTGTAGTGCGTGCAAAGGGCGAGCCGCAAGCTGTCTATGGCGAGTTGCGTGAGGCGATACACCAGGTCGATCCGACCGTGCCCTTCCGCACGCCAGAGACGATGGATGAGATCGTGCTCGACCAGCTCGACTTCCAGCGCATGGAGTCGTGGCTCTTCGGCGGCTTCGCCATGCTCGCGCTACTGCTCGCCGTCATCGGTATCCACGGTCTGTTGAGTCACGAGGTCGAGCAGAGCACGCGCGACATCGGTGTACGGATGGCACTCGGTGCTACGCGAGCCAACGTGGTACGCACCATTACGACCCGGGCGGCTGCGATGGTCGCTATCGGAATCGCCGTCGGTGGGCTGCTGACGTTGTTCGCGAGCCGGGCCATTGCGGCCCTGTTGCCCGAGACACGCACAGTGCAAGGCCCGCAGGCTGCGCATCTCTCCGCGCAGCAAGGGATGGTCTTCCTTATTCTGGCTGCCGCGCTCTTCCTGATTGGGCTGCTCGCGGCGATGCTTCCCGCGCGGCGCGCCGCCACCGTTGACCCCATCACAGCGCTGAGGGCGGAGTAGATCGATGGTGCTCGCACAGGATCTTCGCTATGCCTTCCGGCAGCTTCGTCGCAACCCCGGCTTTGCGCTGACCGCCATTCTTACCCTGGCGCTCGGCATCGGCGCCACCACGGCCGTCTTCAGCGTGGTGGAGCAGATGCTGCTCACGCAGTTGCCCTATTGCAACGCCGACCGCATCGTGGCGCTCGAGACCTTGTTTGTCGACAAGCAGCATCAAATCCCGCGTGTTCCTGGCGGGGACTACCAGGACGTGAGCAACGACCCTGCCTTCGCGGCCGTGGCCTATTACGAAGGTGGCCAGATGGGCGTGCAGCTTTCGGACCACGCGACATTTACGCAGATTGATGCGGTCAGTCCGCAGTTTGCGGATGTTTTTGGGGTGCGCCCGCTCAGTGGAGCGCTCTTTCGCAAGGGCGACGCGTCGCATCAGGCGTTGGTAAGCGAGGCCTTTGCCGATGCGGAGCTGGGCGGCGTCACTGCCGCGATAGGCAAGCTGGTCAGCGTGGAGAGCGAGTCGTACCAGGTGGTCGGCGTGATGCCGCGCGGCTTCGACTTCCCGCAGAAGACCAGCATTTGGCTCGGCGCCTCTGCCACACCGGACAACCTGAACCGCAACTCCTACAACTACCATGCGGTGGCGCGGCTGCGTGATGGGATCAATGTGGAGCAGGCGCAGCTCCGGCTCCATGCGCTCTCCGTCCGCCTGGCGAAACAGTTTCCCGTAGACCACGCGCACGTCGATCTGCGCGCGGTGCCGCTGCGCGATGCGCTCACCGGCAGTGTGCGAACCTCGCTATGGCTGTGGCTTGGCGCGGTTGGCGTGCTGCTGCTGATTGCCTGCGCGAATGTCGCGCACCTGCAGTTGGTGCGCATCTCCGCGCAGGGTCACGCGCTGGCGGTCCGTGGCGCCCTAGGTGCGAGCCGTGTCCGCATCGTCGCGTCTGTTCTTCTGGAAGCCGCTCTTGTATCGCTGCTGGGCGGCATTGCCGGTCTGCTGCTGTCGATTCCCTCGACGAAACTGCTGATGCACATGCTCGCATCGCAACTGCCGCGCAGCATGAGTGCGACACCCGATCCGCGACTTCTCAGCTTCTGCCTGCTGCTCGCCGCGGTTGTCACCGTGCTCAGCGCCGCGCTGCCGTGCTGGTGGGCGGCGCGGCGCGATCCGGCGGCGGCGTTGAGCCGTGGCACGCGCTCCAGCAGCACCGACCGCGGCACCGCCCTGTGGCGGCGTGGCCTGCTCGCGCTCGAGATTGCGCTCAGCTTCCTGCTCGTCACCACCTCCGGGCTGCTGCTGCGCACACTCCAGCACGTTTACGAGACGCCGCTTGGCTTCGCCTCGCAGAACCGGCTGGTGGTCTACGCACACGCTCCAGCACGTGGGCTCGCGGAGGGGCAAAAGCGCGTCGTCGAGCTGGCGCAGCTTACCGACCAATTGGGCGCGTTACCCGGCGTGCAGTCGGCGGCGCAGACCATGGGCCTGCCTGCCGGCCAGTATGGGTCGAACGGCTACTATGCCGTCCCCGGCAAGGGGCAGGCCTTCGGGCAAGCTGGACTGCCACACGCCAACTTCAGTCTGGCAGGTCCGGGATACTTCAAAACCATGCAGATTCCGCTGCTCCAGGGCAGGGATGTTACCGCCGCGGATACGTATGGATCGCAGCCGGTCGCGCTCATCAGCGCCTCGCTCGCGCGCCAATCCTTTGGCAACAGCAGTCCGCTGGGACAGCGGATTATCTGTGGCCTGGACGAAGACAGCATGCGTGGAGCGACCATCGTTGGAGTCGTCGGCGATGTGCGCCAGGATTCGCCTGCGGACGATCCCTCGCCTGCGCTTTACCTTCCGCTCGCACAGCACCCGTATCTGGCGAACGAAGTGCAGATTGTGCTGCGCACCGCAACTGCCCCTGCGACGTTGATCCCAGCGGTGCAGCAGCGCACACTCGCCGCCGATGCCGCCATCGCGACCAGGTTCACGACCATGGACGATGCACTCGCGGCGGCCACTCAGCCGCAGCAGTTGCGCGGTGAGCTCCTGACGGCATTCGCAGCACTTGCCCTGCTGCTGGCAGCCGTCGGCATGTACAGCGTCACCAGCTATACCGTGGCGCAGCAGGTGCGGGAGATCGGCATCCGCATGGCGCTCGGTGCGGATCGCGCAGCCGTCGCGCGTGAGGTGATGATGAGCGCCGCGAAGAGCGGCTTGCTGGGCATCGGGCTGGGTGCGCTGGTGAGCGTAGAGGCGTCGCGGGTGCTGAGCCGCTTCCTGGTCGGCATCCCGGCGCTGGACCCGGTGAGCTACGGCGCCGCGGCAGGTTTGCTGGTAACCGCGGCTGGGCTTGCGGCGCTGATTCCGGCGAGCCGCGCCGCCTCCACCGAACCCATGGTAGCGTTGCGGACGGAGTGACACGATGCATCTGGCCAAGGATATCCGTTACGCATTTCGCCAATTACGCCGCAGTCCGGGGTTCACCGTTACGGCTGTGCTCACGCTCGCCCTGGGCATCGGCGCGACTACAGCCATCTTCAGCCTGATCTACATCACGATGTTGAAGCCGCTGCCGGTGAGGCAGCCATCGGAGCTATATAAGGTAGGGCGTGACAGCTCCTACGGCGTCGCCAGCGAGCTTCTGGGCGACTGGAGCATGTTCCCGAACGAGCTCTATGACAGGCTGCGCGATCACACACAGGGTTTCCAGGCCCCGCTGGCCGCGTTTCAGGCGGGACTGACGCCGCTGCTGGTCCATCGCGTAGGTGATCCGCAGGCTTCGGCGGCCTTGCTGGGCAAGCTGGTTTCCGGCAACTACTTTAGCGTGCTGGAAGCGCCGGTTGCCCTGGGCCGCGGTCTGACGCCTGCCGATGACCGGGAAGGCGCGCCGCCTGTCGTTGTGCTGAGCGATCGCATGTGGGAGCGCCGCTTCGGCCGCGATCCACACATCGTGGGCGAGACCCTGATGATGAACGGAACAGCGGCTACGATCGTGGGTGTCACAGCGCCGCCATTCGTCGGCGAGACGATCTACGCGGATATGCCGGAGCTGTGGATTCCGCTGCGGCAGGAGGCCAAGTTCGTCCACGAAGGCGCGATGGGATCGCGGCCCGACCGCTACTGGCTGGACATCATTGGTCGCATAGCACCGGGCGCCAATCACGCCCAGATCGATGCGCAACTGAATACCGAACTGCGGCAGTGGCTGCAGAGCCGCGCCGCAGAGATGGAGCCGGAGGAACGCGCGGAGATTGGCCGCCAGCACACGGAGATCGCCTCTGCCGAGCCCGGCATCAATATCGTGGGTCTTTATTACAGTGAGTCGCTCAAACGCCTGATGGCAGCGGCCGCTTTTGTCATGCTGATCGTCTGCGCCAATGTAGCCAACCTGCTGCTGGTGCGGGCGCTGGCTTACAGCCAGCAAACCTCGATCAGGATGGCGCTCGGGGCCAGCCGCCGCCAGTTGTTGCAGCAGGCGATCGTCTCCAGTGTGGTGCTATCCCTGCTCGGCTGCGTAGCAGCTATCGGCGTCGCCTGGGTGCTCTCCAGCTCCGTACTGACGCTGGCCCTCCGCGGAGTCGAGTTTGTCCCCATCAGCGCGCGGCCTTCTCCCGCTATGCTGGGCTTTGCATTTGCCACAGCGATTGTGACAGCAATCCTGTTCGGTGCCGGTCCCGCATGGATCTCGACCAGGAACAATCTGGCCAGCGTGTTGCGTGCAGCCTCACGCACCACGCGCTCCAGCGGAGCGGCTTCGCAGCGCGCGCTGGTCATCCTGCAGGCGGCGCTCTCCGTGGTGCTGCTGTGTGCTGCGGGCTTGCTGATGCGCAGCCTCAACAAAATGCAGCAGCAGGACTTCGGCTTTCGGACCAAAGACCGCTACGTGATCGGCATCGATCCCGCGCTCGCCGGCTATCGCAGTGCGCAAACCAATGAGCTCTATCAGCGGCTCAAGGAGCGGCTATTGGCCATTCCCGGCGCGGAACGCGTTGGCATTGCCAGCTATGCGCCGATGTCGGGAACCAGCAGGGCTACCTATACCTATTTTCCGGGCCAGCCCAACCCCTCCATCGACAGCGAATGGGGCCTGGCATCGTGGAATCGGGTCAACCCCGAATACTTCGATTCCATCGGCGCCCGGCTGCGCGAGGGTCGTGTCTTCACCGATGCCGACAATGACCAGTCGCGCAAGGTTGCGGTGGTGAGTGAAGGCTTTGTCCGCCGCTATCTCAAGGGCGATGCGATCGGTCAGCACTTCGGCATCGATCCCGAGTTGCGCTCGCAGTTCGAGATTGTCGGCGTAGTGCACGACATCAAATACCGCTTTCCCGAACAGCCTACGCCGCCCCTGTACTTCCTGCCGTACCGGCAGACCACGCAGGTTTTCAAAGAGGGGCGTAAAGGATGGGAGGCGCGGACCCATTTCGCCGGCAACATCGTCGTCCAACTTCATGGCAGCGATGGCCCCGCGGCAGAAGCGGCGATACGCAAGGCCATTCGCGATGTCGACCCAAACTTGCCTGTCACTGCCTACTACACATTTGCCGAACTCAAGAGCTATGGCTTCATCGAGAGCGAGCTGATGTCGCGGCTGTGCGCACTCTTCGCGCTCATCGCGCTGGTGCTGGCGGCGATCGGCATCTACGGCGTGACGGCCTATTCCGTCCAGCGGCGCACGGGCGAAATCGGCATCCGGATGGCGCTGGGCGCCAGCCGCGTACGCATTGTGCGCGAGGTGCTGCTGCAATCGCTCTTGTCCACCGGTATCGGACTACTGGCCGGGATACCGCTGGCCTATGCTGCCGGGCGTTTGCTGTCGGACCGGCTCTATGGCGTGGGCTCCTTCGATCTTCCCGTCGTGATGGCCGCAGTGCTGCTTCTTTCGCTCAGTGCGGTGGCGGCAGCGCTCGTGCCGGCGCGGCGAGCCGCGTCCATTGAACCCATGCAGGCCCTGCGGACGGAGTAGAGAGGAAACGGAATGGAACTTGGCAACGATCTTCGCTATGCATGGCGCCAGTTGCGGCGCAGCCCCGGCTTCGCCGCCGCGGCCGTGCTCACGCTGGCGCTGGGCATCGGCGCCACTACGACGATGTTTTCCGTAGTGGACCAGGTGCTGCTCCGTCCGCTGCCCTTCGCTCACCCTTCGCAGTTGGTGGCTATCTCGGAATCCTCCTACGACAAGGGCGCAGCGAGTGCCGGGAGTGCCATCCCGCTGCCCGACGCCGAGGATTGGCAGACGCGCAGCCACACACTGCAGTCAATTGCCTACTACACCTTCAATATGCCGATCGTCGGAGGCATCGCACAACCTCGCTCCGAGGCGCAATTGCTTACCAGCGTCAATTTCCTGAGCATGCTCGGTGTGCAGCCGGCGCTTGGCCGCGGTTTCACTGCAGATGAGAATAACGGAGGCAAAACACACGTCGTCGTCCTGGGCGCGGAAGCGTGGCACACGCTCTTCGGTGGCGACCCCAAGATTGTTGGCCGCGTAGTCCCGCTGAACGGCACACCCCACACCGTTATCGGCGTCATGCCCGAGAGCTTCCGCTTTCAGGGCGGCAGTGACTTCTTGTTTTCTCCACTGGACATTAGCCACAAAGATCTACAGGACCGCTCCTCCGGCGTGCTGACTGTCCTTGGCCGCTTGCGCTCGGGCAATACGGCAGAGGATGCAACGCGCGAGCTGGCCGGCATCAAGCGGCAGAACCTGCGGTCCTATCCAGGCAAAGAGCGGGACGATCGGATTATTGTCGAGAACTACGCGCACTCGTTGACGCGGAGCGTGCGTCCCGGGTTGCTGGCCCTGAATGGCCTGGTGCTGGCCGTCTGGCTGTTGGCCACGATCAATGTGGCTGGCCTGCTGCTGACCCGCACGCAGGGGCGGCGGCGGGAGATCGCGGTACGCGCCGCGCTGGGCGCAGGCAGCGCGCGACTGCTGCGGCAATTTCTGGTCGAAAGCCTGCTGCTGAGTCTCGCCGGAGGTGCCATCGGCCTGGCGATCACGTCGACGGCTCTACACATCTCTCGGAACTACTTGTCGAAGACATTTCAGAATGGTGATACCGTCCACGTCGACGCGAGCGTCTGCCTCTACGTTTTGCTCGCGTCCTGCATTTCGGCGCTGATCTTCGGCATCCTTCCTGCACTGCAGGCCGCACGGCTTCCCATCCAGACAGGACTGCGCGAAGGCTCGGCTGCCAGTGGCATCAGCCGCCAGCAAAGCCTGATGCGCGATGCAATCGTTACCGTGGAGGTGGCACTCTCGCTCCTCCTTCTGGTCGCTGCAGGGATCATGGCGCGGACGCTCTTCGAGATGCAGCGCAAGCCCCTCGGCTTCAACCCGGAGAAGGTTGTCACCGCAGAGCTGATGCTGCCGCAGAAGAATTACTGGTTCGTGAGCGCGGGGCCATCCAATGCGAAGAACATCGTAACCACGCTGATCGGGCCAATGCTCACGCGCATCCGTCAACTACCAGGCGTGGCCGCTGCAGGGGTCACTACGGTGCGTCCTCTCCGAACCAACTGGACTTTCCTCGACGAAATCCACTTTGCGGGCCGCCCCAAGCCGGATGCACGACACACGCAGAACGCGTATGTGCGCGCGGCGACGCCCGACTACTTCAGAGCCATGGGCGTCACGCTGCAACAGGGCCGCCTCTTCAATAGCAATGACAGCGGGGGCGCGCCGCTTGCCGCCGTCGTGAACGAGGCATTCACCCGCGAGATCGACGGCGCTCGCTCGCCCATCGGCATGCAGTTGGAAGCCGCCGATAAAGGACCACACAAATACGCAACGATCGTAGGCGTGGTCGCCGATGCGCGTCAGGGGATGAACGAATCGGTGAAGCCGGAACTGTTGCTCAATCTGGATCAGATGTCGCCGGCGGCCGACGATCTCTATCCAATCCTGGTGTCCTTCCATCTCGACTTGGTGGTGCGCGGGCAGACGCAGCCTGAGGCGTTGATTCCCGCCATCAGCCGTATCGTCCACGATATGAATCCCGATGTCGGCGTGAACCATGCCGAGTTGATGCAGACCTCGGTGGATGACACTATGGGCAGCCAGACGCTGGCGGCGCGGCTGCTTACACTCTTTGCGCTGGCGGCGCTGGTCATCGCGGCCGCCGGGCTCTACGGATTGCTCGCTTACCAGGTCACGCAGCAGATGCGCGACTTCGGCCTGCGGCTGGCGCTGGGGGCGCAACGCAAGGATGTGCTGTGGCTGGTGCTGCGGCGCGCTGTAACCCTGCTGATCGTCGGGGCCTCGCTGGGAATTGCGTCTTCGCTCATACTCAGCCGCGTGACCGCCAGCATGCTCACTGGCGTGGACGTTCACAACATTCTGCTTGTGATTGAGGCGGTCACCGTGATCCTCGCCGTCACCTGCATCACCGCCAGCTATCTGCCGGCGCGTCGCGCCGCCAGGACAGATCCCATGCAAGCGCTGCGCCACGAATAAGGAAGGAATACAAGATGATCGATATACGCAACCTGGAACGCAGCTACAAGACCGGCGCCGGCCAGACGTGGGTTCTCCGCCGCATTGACCTCAAGATTGAGCGCGGCGAGTTCGTCACCCTGATGGGACCGTCCGGAGCAGGGAAGTCATCGCTGCTGAATGCTATCGCCCTGCTCGACGATCAGTGGCTCGGCGAATACTACTTTGAAGACGAGCCGGTGCATGCGATGGGGCGCAAGCAGCGCGCGGAGCTGGCCAAGCGCAGCATGGGCATGGTCTTCCAGAGCTATCACCTGCTCGACGAGCTTACGGTTGCCGAGAACATCGATCTGCCGCTGAGCTACAAGAACATGCCCCGCGCGGAGCGCCAGGCGCTGGTCGCCGACAC
>DASXGY010000467.1:0-3073 GCA_036488835.1 Acidobacteriaceae bacterium | reverse complement strand
GGCGGTGGGCGACTCTTCGATCGCGACGACGCGGCCATAGGGCCATGAAAAATCCGGCACCGCGGCCAATGCCTCGGGCAGGTCGGACATGCGAATCTCCAACTCCTGCCGGCGCGCGGCTGCTGGATGCAGCAGCGTGCCCGCGTCCAGCGCACTGCTGGTCTGCTGGGGAAAGATGACGCGCAACGTCAACGTGTCGCGGTGTACGGTCAGAAACGGATTCTGCCATGCAGCGGTGCTGTGTACATTCACGTAGAGATGTTTCGACGGCGGCGGTATCTCTGCGAGCGACACACGCGCGGTCGCTTCAGTCTTTGCCAGCGCACGCGCCTGTTGCTGCTGCAACTGGCGTGGAGTCGGCTGCTGCGAGCCGCTGGACTGCGCGCCGCGCCGGCAGCCGGCAGCGCACAGCAGCAGGCTGAGGACGACGAGACCGGTACGTCGCTGGTTACGGCGGAATGGACGTGGGAGGGCGGCGGGACAGGCGGGTTGCACGGACTTAGGATAACAATCCGTGCATGCAACGAAGGCCTTTAGAGATTGTCGAACTAGCGTCCCTGCCAGGCCGGGGCACGCTTCTCCAGAAAGGCGCGCGTGCCCTCTGCCTTATCCTCGGTGGCGCAGGCCAGGCCGAAGAGCGAGGCTTCCAACTCCAGACCCGCCTCGATCGGCAGGTCGTAGCCCACCTCCACGGCACGGAGGCAGCCGGCGACAGCTAGGGGCGCCTGCTGCGCGATCGCGCGCGCCAGCGTCTCCGCGCGAGGCATCAGTGCCTCCGCCGGAACCACTTCGTCGACCAGGCCCATGCGGAAGGCCTCTTCGGCGCCGACCATGTCGCCGGTCAGCAGCAGCTTGAGCGCGGCGCCCTTGCCCACCAGCCGCGGCAGGCGCTGCGTGCCGCCGTAGCCGGGCACCAGGCCAAGCTTCACCTCCGGCTGGCCGAGCCGCGCCCGCTCGCTTGCGATGCGGATGGTGCAAGCCATCGCCAGCTCGCAGCCGCCGCCGAGCGCGAAGCCCTGGATGGCCGCAATCACCGGCTTGCCGCAGGTCTCGATGCGGCGAAACACCGCCTGCCCGCGGCGTGCCAGCTGTTGCCCCTCGGTAGCGGAGAGCGTTGTCAGCTCACTGATGTCGGCGCCCGCAGCAAAGGCCTTCTCACCGGCACCGGTCAGGATGATGGCGCGTACGGTTCGATCGCCAGCGAGTGCGGTGAAGGCGTCGTTGAGGTCGGTGAAGAGCGCACGATTCAGGGCATTCATCACCTTGGGACGATTGAGAGTCACAACTGCGTAGGCATCGCTTTTCTCGAGCAGCAGGGTCTCGTAGGGCATGGGACAACTCCTGATGAGGGCTTCGTGCGAGTGCAGAACGGCTGAGTGTAGCAGCCTCCGCCGCCCACTCGCTGGTGCATGAACGCGACGCGGCCGGATGGTAGATTGGAAAAGAATGATGGGAATTGGCAAAGAATGATCAAGGGAATCACCTTCGTGCATGCGGCCAGTACGCCTGCCGTCTATGACACGCTGCGCAGTTTTTTTTCTGCGCTCGGCCTGGAGCCCGGCCGCAGTTGGGAGACGGATGCGAGCCGCGGTGCGCCGTTTCTTGCGCCGGTCGGCAGCTTCGAATTGCTGGACGGCATGGCCCATTTGCCGGCTGAGGTGCTGATCGAAGTCACGGCCATCGACGACGTGCACAAGGCCGCGAAACAGTGGTTGGAGCAGGCCGTCGGCTCCGAGGAAGCGGCACGCCGCCTCAGCAACGTTGCGCCTACCACGTGGAAGTCGCTCGCCTTCACTATCGAGCCGGTGCCCGGCATTCCTTTCGCCTTCTGGCAATGGGAAGATCCGCTGCGGGGCAAGCCGCTTGCCATCGAAGGCGATCTCTCCGCGGCCGGCATGCGCTTCGGTATCGTGGTGGCCCGCTGGAACGCGGTTATCACCGAGCGTCTGCTGCAGGGCGCGCTCGACGGACTGCTGCGCAGCGGCACATCGCGCGAGCAGATCGAGATTGTGCGCGTGCCGGGAGCGTGGGAGATTCCTTCGGCCGCGCGCGCGCTCGCAGCCAGCAGGCGCTTCGATGGTGTCATCGTGCTCGGCTGTCTACTGCGTGGCGAAACGGCGCACTATGAAGCGATTTATAACGAGGTGAGCCGTGGCATCGGACAGTCGCAGCAGGAGACGGGCGTGCCGCACGGCTTCGGCGTGCTGACCTGCGAGACACTGGAGCAGGCACTGAACCGCGCCGGCATCAAGGCCGGGAACAAAGGATTCGAAGCGGCGGTCGCCACCATCGAGATGGTGGATGTGCATCGCAAAATTGCCACTGGAGCGGTTACAGACAGGCGCCCGGCATGAGTCAGCCGTCAGGCAAGCGTCGCAAGTCGCGCGAACTCGCCATGCAGATGCTGTTTCAGGCAGATGTGGGCAAGCAGACGCCGGACCAGGTACGGCAAAGCTTCTGGAAGGCGCGCGAAGAGGCGATCGACAACGACACACGCGGCTTCGCCGAGGACCTCTTCCGTGTGGCCACCGTGCGCGAGGAGGAGATCGACGCGCTCATCGAGCAGCATTCGGCGCACTGGCGCATTCCGCGCATGCCGGCGGTCGATCGCAATCTGCTGCGCCTGGCTGTCGCGGAGCTCCTGGGCTTCCCCGGAACGCCGGTGCCGATCGTCATCAACGAGTCGCTGGAGATCGCGAAGCGCTACTCGGCGCCGGATTCGCTCAGCTTCCTGAATGGAATACTCGACGCGATTGCGAAGAGCCGTAAGTAGAGTGACGGCAGACAAAGTCAGACAACAGACAACTGCAGACTAAGTCAGACAACAGACAATTGCAGACTCATCATCTGGGTTTGTCTGCAGTCGTCTGCGTTCGTCTGCCGTTGTCTTGCTTATGGAATCGCCCTTGGCTTCACCGCCAGGAAGATTGCTGGCGTGATGCCGCCGTTGCCATCGGGCAGATTCGGGTTGAACTGCTCGGTATCCGTCAGCGTGCTGGTAGAGACCATATGCATGTTGCTGTCGCCCGCAGTGGAGACGAAGATCTCCGAGTAGTCCGGGCTGAAGATGGCC
>DASXGY010000462.1:0-6856 GCA_036488835.1 Acidobacteriaceae bacterium | reverse complement strand
CGGATCGAAGAGATGTCCTTCCAGATCCGGCGCCCACTCTGCCTGAGGATTCTTCTTCGGCTGGCGGCTCGTGCCATCCGCCTCCAGATAGATCGACCCGAGCGGTCCTGCCTCCTCATTCGCCACCAGCGACCATCCAATATATTCCGCGCCCAATGCAGCGACGTTCTCGTAGCAGGGGTCTTCACTCGATTTCAAGATGTATTCGCCCGTCACGTCCGGCCCTGGAGACATGCGCAGTGGCCGCTCCAGTTTCACGCCATGCGGCGTATCCGTAGGCCGCGGCCGCACCTTGCTCAGATCGCCTATCTGCTTCGGGATCAGTGCAATCGTCCCGCCCCCCTCCGTCACATAAGCAATAGCTCCGCGATGGGTCGCGTGCTTCTCAAAAACGGCCGTCATCACCCCGTTGATCTCCGCCGTGGTCAGCAGCACCCACCCGGCGATATTCTCGCCGCACGCGACCCATTGTTCGGAACCGCCGTGGCTGGCCACAGTTCCTTTGCCATCGATCGCCCCTACCTTCGGCGGCCCAGCAAGAGCAGCCTGCTCTCCCGGAAGAAACGCGCTGTACTCATTCACAATTTGTCCGGGGCGGTAATTACCGGATGGGTGAGCCGCCGCGAACAATTCCTTGGCGGGGCCAAAGTTGCTTGCCGCGCCGGCCGCCGATAACAGCTTTAGAAAATCTCGTCGATCCAAGTCGAAGGGTCTCCCGTTGAAGCTATGCGCCAATCACTGAGCGCCTTTGCAATCTCAAACCTCGCAGACTCTCGCTGCAAATAGGCTGAATCACCTGTCCGTCATGGCAGTCGCCCGGTACAAAGCACACGCATGTGCCGCCAGGTGCACGGTCACTCTATCCTCCGCTCCACTCTCGGTGTGCTCCCACAGATCGCGCAGAACATACTGCCGAGCTGGCCATCCAAGCTGCTTCCATCTGTAATTCATATCCTGCGGATGCTCCGATGTATTGAAGATCGCCATGTACCTGGCCTTTCCATCTTCCGCCGTCGCCGTCCATACACTCGCATCTGTGGACCGAACTACAGCGCGACCGCCGGTCGAATGCTGATCCACCGCGAGAACCTCATCGTTGGTCAGCAGCGCGGTTGTCGCCTTATCGTTGTGCGGCAGGTCGCCACCCATCATCAGCGGCGAGCGGAAAATCGCCCAAAGCGTCATCAGCGTCCGTTGTTCCGCTGGCGACAGCCGCGTCTGGCGCGCCTTACCCCATCCCGGCGACGGGCCCAGGTAGCCCAGCGGCAGCATGTCTGCATCCGGCCAGTGCCCGGGCTCGCGTAGCGGGGCCCATTCGGCCACGCGGGCGAACTGATCGCCCAGTCCCTGCGGATATTCGACATCACTGTGCCATTCGTCCCAGATGTCATCGGAGATGCGCCACATCTCCGCATACTTCCGCATCTCGTTCACCTTATCGGGCGGCGCAGAGCCCGGCGAAAGACTCAGCACAATGGGCCGGCCCGTCTTGCGCAGCGCCTCGCTCAGCATGCGGATCTCCGCTCCCTTATAAGGACGAGAGGCGATGCAGTCCACTTTAATAAGATCCACGCCCCAGCCGGCATAGAGCCCGGCTATCGATTCGTAATATGCCTGTCCCGCTGCCGTGTTGTTCAAATCGTAATTATCATGGTTCCAGTTGCAGGTGCCGGAGGTGTTCCCCGCGTCCATGGCACGAAAGGAAGAGCCCGCAATCGGCAGATTCTTCGTCACCGCTTCGCGGGGAATGCCCTGCAGAATGTGGATGCCGAACTGCAGCCCTTTTCCGTGGACATACGCAGCGAGCGGTGCGAAGCCCGCACCCTGCGCCGCTGAGGGGAAGCGGTTCAACGCGGGCGTGTAGCGGCCCTGACCATCGAGCGAGTACCTGAAGTTAGACGCATTGCCCTCGGCAATGGGGTTGGAGACAAACCATTCCATGTCCACGACAATGTACTGCCAGCCATGCTGCTTCAAGTGCGCGGCCATCCAGTCCGCATTGGCCTTCACCTGCGCCTCGCCGACGGTAGTTCCGTACGAATCCCAACTGTTCCAGCCCATTGGCGGCATTGCGGCCAACCTCTGCGGAGCCGGGTCGTCGGGCGAAGACCTCTGCCCTTTAAGACCGGCGCCGAGACACGCGCACACAACGACCACCCACAACCATCCGATATGGCGACCACTCATGCCTGCATTCCCCCACGAGCCATGGAACCGACCGGGATAGCATTCCGTACATCGCAAGCATAGGCTCATGCGGCCGTTTGTTTCCCGCATGAGCCCTTGGCCGGAACTGTACGGACTTGATAACGTTAACCGTGGATGTGGGAAGGTTTCACTAACCGGATGATTTTTTGTGCGTCTGCCATGGGTAGGTGCACGTCAATCTCCTAGTTCGGGTTGTTCAAGCGCAACAACCCGGTGATAGGCTCTTGTTCTGACAGCGCCGACTGCCCGACGAGTCACGGGCATGGCATAGGAAGGAATCTTCGTGCCACCTCCACGGAAGGCCGCCAGGCGCCGCCACTCTGGCCCCACCATTACTGACGTAGCTCGTGAAGCAGGCGTGGCCATCATGACCGTCTCGCGCGTTGTCAACGGCGGCAGCTATGTCAGCCCGGCCACGGAAAAACGGGTAAAGGCGGCGATTCGGCGGCTCGGCTATACACCGAATGAAGCCGCGCGCATGCTGAAGGGCCAGCGCGCCCGCATGATCGGGCTGGTGGTTCCGGACCTTGCCGATTCCTTCTTCGCCACCTGTGCCAACGCCGTGCAACAGGTCGCCGGCACGCACGGATACATGACGCTCATCGTCACCTCTGAACGCAGCGTAGAGACAGAATCCAATGAGATCGCGATGATGGCCGCCCGGCGTATCGCGGGACTGCTCATCGTGCCCACGCGCGCGGGCGCGGACAAACGGCTGCGTGAGCTGCAGCAGGCGGAGATTCCTTTGGTCACGCTGGACCGCACGCTCGACGGAGTCGATGCCGGCCAGGTCATCGTTGAGAACGCCGGCGGTGCAGAGGAAGCGGTCCGCCACCTGATCGCGCATGGACATCGTCGGGTGATATGCATCGGTTATGACGCCAAGGTCTACACCATTCACCAGCGCATTCTTGGCTACCGGCGGGCGATGAAAGAAGCCGGCCTGAAGGCCGAGATGTGGACCAATCTCACCACCGCCGATGCTACTGAGGCATTGTTGCGGCGCCTCATGAATGAGGCCGACCGCCCAACCGCTTTGTTTACTTTGAACAACGTCACGACGATCCACGCACTGCAGGCTGTCCGCTCCATGCAGCTGCGGCTGCCTGCGGATCTGGCGATGATCGGCTTCGATGATCTGGAGCTGGCTCCTCTGCTGGATACGCCGCTCACCGCCGTCCGCCAACCCGCACTCGAGCTGGGACGCAGCGCTGCACGCATGCTCTTCGATATGATCCATCGCGCTCGCGAAGTCGGCACCGACACCAAGGTGGAGCGGCGCATCGTGCTGCCCACAGAACTGATTCTGCGCGCATCCTGTGGCTGCAATAATCATAGTGGCTGATAGACCACTCTGCAGGCTGGCGTTCATCCCCAAACGCAAATGCACACCAACACCATGAAACTGATTGGAATCGACGTCGGCACCGGCGGTACCCGCGTTCTGTTGGTGGATGCGGCTGGAAAGGTGGTCGGCTCTGCAGTACGTGAGCATTCTCCCTTTCGCTCGCCGCAGCCAGGCTGGGCGGAACAGGATGCAGAAGACTGGTGGCAGGCGGCCATTTACGCCATTCCTGCCCTGCTGAAGGAAACCTCAACCGCGCCGGAGGAGATTGCTGCCGTCAGCTTGAGCGGTCAAATGCACGGTGCCGTCCTGCTGGATGAGCACGATCGCGTTCTCCGTCCCGCGCTCATCTGGTGCGATCAACGAACTGCCCCAGAAGCCGCATGGCTTACCGAACAGCTCGGCGCAGATCGCCTCATTGCCCTCACCTCCAATCCAGCCCTCACCAACTTCACGCTCACCAAACTGCTCTGGGTACGTAACCACGAGCCGGCACTGTGGCGCCAATTTCGCTCCTTCCTGCTTCCCAAGGATTACGTGCGCTTTCGGCTGACCGGCGAGCGCGCGATGGACGTAGCCGACGCCTCCGGCACACTGCTGCTGAACGTTGCCGGCCGCCGCTGGTCCAGCGAGATGCTCGCAGCCGTCGACATGCCGGAAAGCATTCTGCCCAGACTGCGTGAATGCCACGAGATTGCGGGCACCATCACGAAAGAGGCCGCTTGGCTCACCGGCCTGCTCGCGGGCACTCCGGTTGTCGCCGGTGCCGGAGACCAGGCGGCCGGTGCGTTGGGCATGGGCATCGTGCGGCCCGGAGACGTGAGCGCCACCATCGGCACCTCCGGTGTGGTCTTTGCCGCCACCGACCAGCCCTTCCTGGACCCCCGCGGCCGCCTGCATACCTTCTGCCATGCAGTACCCGGACGCTGGCACGTCATGGGCGTCACCCAGGCGGCAGGGCTCTCCCTGCGCTGGTTCCGCGACACCTTTGCTGCCGCAGATGATTCTGAGGCATACGCGCGGCTCGGCGAATCCGCCGCGAGCGTACCTGCCGGAGCAGATGGGCTGTTGTGGGCTCCTTATCTAATGGGCGAGCGCACCCCACATCTCGATCCGGAGGCGCGCGGCGCACTGGTCGGCCTCACCGCCTCGCACGGCCGCGCGCATATCGTTCGCGCGATCATGGAGGGCGTCGCCTTCAGCCTCAAGGACACCATGAGCATCTTCGCCGAGATCGGCGTCCCGGCGCGTGCGATACGGCTGGGCGGCGGCGGCGCACGCTCGCCCATCTGGCGGCAGATTCAGTCCGACGCCTACGGCCAGCCGGTTGAAATGGTTGCAGCCGAGGAAGGCGCTGCGTACGGTGCGGCGTTGCTCGCCGGCGTGGGCGCTGGCGTGTGGCCCTCGGCAGATGCCGCATGCGATGCTGTGGTCCGGGTCGCCCAGCGCATCATGCCGCACTCTGCAGATAGCGCAAAGCTTCAACAGATGTATGGTCTCTATCGCAAACTCTATCCATCGTTGCAGCCCATCTTCCATGGGTTACATGCGGAAGGATCACAGGCGTGAAGATGGATGACTGAGGCGGTACAGGACCTGCAGCAGCCGCTGGAGGCACGCCAGAGCTGCCCATCGTTTCAACGCAAGCGCGAAATCGGGCAGTGCAATCCGCAGGCGTTCTCAGCCGCTGATCAACAGCACAGCAGCACCAGCTATTCCGGTATCGGCTCGGAACCAGTCACGGCAAAGCTTCCCGTCGCATGCTCTGCGGCTGAAGGCTGCCCACCACCGATCATCACCGAATACTCCCCCGGTTGAACAGCCCGTTTGCCCTGCTCGTCTACCTCGCTTAAATCGCGGGGCATCAGCGAAAAAGACACGGTCTGGCTCGCGCCCGGAGCGAGATGCACCCGCGTCATCCCCCGCAGCACGGGATTTCCCTTTGCCGCAGGCCGCGCAAGGTAAAGCTCCGCCACCTCGTCGCCGGCAACCTCGCCATCGTTGCGCACGGTGACCTGCGCGCTCAATGGTTGACCGGCTTTCACGCTAGTTTGCGCCAGCTTCAGCTCCGAGTAGGCGAAGTGCGTATAGCTCAGCCCATACCCCAAGCCATACAGCGGCTTGCCTTTGAAATAGCGATAGGTGCGATTCTCCATCGAGTAATCGTCAAACGGCGGCAACTGGTCCGTGGATGCGTAGAAGGTCGCCGGCAGCCGGCCCGCCGGATTGTTTTTTCCGGAGAGAGTTTCTGCAATCGCGGTGCCGCCCTCTTCGCCCGGATACCACGCCTCGAGAATCGCCGCGGCATGCTGTTCGGCCCAATTCACCGCCAGCGCGCTGCCGTTGAGCAGCACGACGACCAGAGGCTTTCCCGTCGCGGCCACCGCTTCGAGCAACTCCTTCTGCGCCACCGGCAGATCAATGTCTGTGCGATCGCCGCCAGAAAATCCCGGTACATGGATCGGCATCTCTTCGCCTTCCAGCTGCGATGTAAGTCCGACAAATGCGATCACCGCATCCGCTTGCTTCGCCGCGGCGACAGCCTCATCGCGCAGCGGAGCGACGGGAGGCTTCCAGCGCAGCGAAATGCCGGCGCCAAAGATCGGCGACCGGTGCGTGTACTCGAGCTGGATCGCATGCGGCCGTGTGTCCGCGAAGTGCAGCGTGAAGTCTGGGCTGGTGCGGCCGCGCGACTCCTTCGGCTCGCCCGAATCCTGTCTCGCAACTACTTTGCCGTCGAAGCTGAGCGGATAGGTCTCGCGGTCCTGGCATGGATAGCAGTCGCCAATATCCACGCTGAACGCGTAGTCACCCGGAGCTGGCGCCGACAGCGTACCCGTCCAGCGCACGCTGAAGGCCGTGGCCGGCACACCAGCAGCAGGCGACTCCGCATTCCAGTCGAAGTCGATTGCGTGCTCATCCCGCGTCAGCACCGGCGCGCCAGTGAAGGTCGCGTTGGCGAAGTATTTCCCCTCTACATGCAGCGCAGTGCGCGGCATCGGCAGCGAAACACCTTCCACATAAGGGCCCTCCTTGCGCATACAGCACCCGCGTGCTCGCAAACTCGCGCTCGATGCCGTCCAGCGGCAGAACGGGATTCAAGGGCACTCCGTTGTAATTCCCTTCCGGTGCAATCAGCGACTCAGCATTCGGACCAATCATCGCCATCGTCTTCACGTTCCGCAACGGGAGAATGTGCTCATCATTCTTTAGTAGCACCATCATCTTTTCCGCCACCTCGCGAGCAAAGGCGCGATGCTCTTCCGAATCCACATGCGAGAACGGCAGCCGCGCGTACTCCGC
>DASXGY010000453.1:0-7740 GCA_036488835.1 Acidobacteriaceae bacterium | reverse complement strand
AAAGATTGGCTCCTCAGGTAGGACTCGAACCTACAACCCTTCGGTTAACAGCCGAATGCTCTGCCATTGAGCTACTGAGGAGTGAGATGGCAAGGCGCCGGACGGCGCCTCTGCTCCGATGGTCTTTTAACGATAGCAAATGGACTGAAGCGCAGTCAAAACAGACTAGCTGGCGTGGCGCAGGACAGACTCCGCGGCCCTTCGACCGGAGGCGAGTGCTCCCTGGATCGACGGCGTCTCCCGACAGTCTCCGCATGCATACACACCCTCCATCAGCCGCGGGTTGCTCTGCTGCCACTCCGCATGCGTGCACAGCGGCAGGGCGTGCGCAATAGGATAGCCGCCCACCACGCTCCATCGCGCGACGTCCGCACCAAACCACCGCGCGAGCTGAGCGCGCGTCTCGCGCTCCAGTTGCTCAATCTGCGAGCTGGATTGTGGCGCACGGCCGACCACGTTCGCAGCAATCAGGTGCGTGCCGGGGGGTGCATAGCGTTCGCTGGCCTGGCTCAGCACGACAGCATTGGTCACCGGACCGGCGGCCGGACCGTCTCCGTTTAGCGCCAGCAGCGGACCATCAATGGGTGTACGGTCAGCTGCGTAGTAGAAAGTCGTGGTGCGGTTCCACTGCACTGCATTTCTACCCGGCTCCTTGCTCGACCGAGTACGACCATCCTGAGCAGCCAGGAGCGAGCGAATCTGTCCGTCATCCACTGCGAGTACGACGTGGCGGGCCGCATAGCCTCCTTTCTTTTCCGAATCGAGCACAAACCCGTTCCCATTCCGCTTTATTGCGTTGACGCGGGTAAGTGTCTCCAGCGTCCCGCTCTTCAGCCGCACCGCAAGCTGGCGCGGCAGCATCTCCATGCCATTCTCCGGCACGGCAGCATCGCCATACGCGAACATGCGAAAGAGAAATTGAAAGTAGCGGCTGGACGTCACCAGTTCGCGCTCCAGAAAGATCCCCGCGAGAAATGGAGCGAAGAATCGGTCCACCATCTTCGAGGAGAACCCATACTCCTCCAGAAAGCGGTGCGTCGTGACCTCAGGGTTCCGGAACAGGCCTGCCGGGTCATCCTGCTTCACCATGCGACGCAGCCGCGCGATGCGGAGCTTGTCACCCATTGTTACTACAGGGTCTAGGGCAATGCTGAGTGCGGCTCCCAATGAGCCGCGAAAGGGATCGGCAAAGTGGTGAAACCGGCCGCCGTGCCGCACCAGCGCACCTCTGGTGAAGGCGCGCAGACGCAATGCCTTGACATCAACCTGATGAGCCAGTTCCGGATATCCGGTGAGCAGTAACTGAAAGCCGCGGTCTAGCCGAAAGCCCTCAACTTGGTCGGTACGAATCCGCCCGCCCGGCGCATCTTCGGCCTCTAGCAACTTCACGGACAAACCAGCTTGTTCCAGGCGCACAGCGCAACAAAGACCAGCCAGACCAGCTCCCACAACAACTACATCGACCATGCAGGCCAGTTTGCCACATCGAACGAGATGTGACTCGGCTCCGCCCAGAACAAACGGGAGAGGCAGCAGCCGTTCCAATGCAAACAGAGCACCTCCCATCAAAAGCAGTCACCGTCAGAGCATTTTCACTGGAGGTGTATATAGAAAAGCCACACTCCCACAGCTTGTCCGTACTCAGCAACGGTGAAAGCGCTCTAGGATGATGAGACTGCCATGAAGCCTCGAGTCAAAAGCAATCTCCTTCCGGTCCTTCTCCTGATCGCGGCGATCATCGTCTTCCTCAATGCATGGTGGGCATTCCAGGCGGTTCGCACGCTCGCCACCAATGCGTACTGGCTGGCACATAGCTGGCAGGTGGTGCACCAGGTGGAGCGCGTGTTGGGCTCGGCCGTGAATGCGGAAACCGGCGAGCGCGGCTATCTCATCTCCGGCATGGACAGCTATCTGGAGCCATACACGACCGCCCGCCAGGAGCTACCCGCGGAGCTCGCTCACCTGCAGTCCTTGACATCGGACAACCCTGCTCAGCAGGCCCGGGTACAGGAGCTCCGGGCAACTTTGCAACTGCGTTTCACCGTTCTGCAAAAGGCCATCGACATGCGCAAGCATGGCGGTCCGGATTTGTCCGCACCGCTGCTCATCGGCGGACCCGGCACAATCGAAATGGCGCACATCCGCGCCCTATGCGACGCGATGGAAGCCGAGGAAGACCGGCTGCTGGCAATCCGTACTGCATCGACGAACGCCAGCAGGCAGCGGGCCGAGGTCACTGTCGTGGTGGCCGCCTCTTTGGATTTCCTGCTCATCCTCTTCGGCTTCGGGCAGTTCGTGCGTGAGCGCAGTCTGCGTGTTGCAGCAGAGACCGCCGGCGAGCGACTCTTACTTGCGCAAAACGAGACGGAGGCCAGAGCGGCAGAGATCCGCTCACTCAATGAAACGCTCGAAGATCGTGTGCGTGTGCGCACCGCGGAACTTGAGCGCATCAACCGCGAGTTGGAGGCCTTCAGCTATTCCGTTTCGCACGATCTGCGAGCGCCGCTGCGCACCATCGACGGATTCAGCCTGGCCCTCCATGAAGACTATGCTGCAACCGTCGGCGACACCGGCAGAGACTACATCGAGCGCGTGCGCGGCGGTGTGCAGCGCATGGGCCAACTCATCGATGCGCTCCTCCAGCTCTCCCGCATCACGCGCGCCGAGATCATCCGCGAAGACTTCAGCATGAGTAGACTGGCGGAGTCCGTCGCCTCCGACCTTCAGGAGCAGAGTCCCGATCGGGACCTATCCTTCGATATTGAGCCCGGCCTGACCGCAAATGCTGATCCTCGGCTTACCCGCATCGCGCTTGAGAATCTCCTAGGCAATGCCGTCAAGTTCACGTCGAAGGTGCCGCAGGCCAAGGTTCGCTTCGGATGGGACACCGCGCAGAGCGCCTGGTATATCCGAGATAACGGAGCGGGCTTCGATATGATCTATGCGGACAAGCTCTTTGGCGCCTTCAATCGCCTGCACGGCGACAAGGATTTCAAAGGATCAGGCATTGGGCTCGCCACTGTCGCGCGCGTGGTTCACGGGCATCACGGACGCATCTGGGCTAACAGCGCAGTCAACCAGGGGGCTACCTTCTGGTTCACTCTGGAGTGACAGCCTTTCGTCGCTTCTTCGCATGCCGCTTGCGGCCCTTCCGGCCATTCCCACCCGTCGCATTCGTTCGAGGCGTCGGAATGCGAAGACTCTCGATATACGAAATCAGGTGATCACGAGCGATCTTAAGCGCGGTCCGGTCCTCGTCCAGCCGGCTCATCATCAGGGCACCTTCGAGCGCGCCGATAATAAGCGAAGCAACAGCATAGGGCCGCACACCGGTCTTTAGCTTTCCCTGTCGCACAGCTAGCGAGATCAGCGAGCCGAGGCGCGTACGCCATCCCTCGAGCGCTTCGCGGGCGAGGGCGCGCAGAGCAGCATTGCCATCGTCCGCGTCGATGGCCGTATTCAACAGCGGACAGCCACCGCGCAGCGCAGGTTTCCCTTCCGCAAAATTGCGAATGAACGCTGCGATGCGCAGAACAGGATCTTCGATCTCCTCCAGTCCTCGTGTGCGGCCGTGAGAAACTTCCGCCCAGGCAAAGTTAAACGCCGCCAGCGCAAGATCTTCTTTGCTTCGAAAGTGCCGGTAAATACCACCCTTTTCTACCCCCGCTGCCGCCATGATCTCCTGCAGCGAACACCCTTCGTAGCCCTTCTGGTTGAACAGAGGTGCGGACTGCGCAATGATGTGCTGCCGCGTCTGGTCCCCCTTGCGGGCTGACCTGACCGCTATGCGGGCCGATCGCAGTGTCTGTTTAGCCGCCACAGGAAAAATAATAGACCCATTTGCGACCGATCGGTCTCTTCGCGAATCAACTTCCCATCCAGGGCTGGGGGTATGGTTGGCGACGACGCAAACGACGGGAATGGCGCAGACCACTGCGGTAAAGCCGGGAGTAAGCCCCTGGGCGGTCGCGCTGACCGTCACGCTCGCCACTTTCATGGAGCTGCTGGACACCTCCATCGCCAACGTTTCCCTGCCGTACATCGCCGGCGGCCTCGGACGCAGCTTCGACGAGGTCACATGGATCCTGACGACCTATCTGGTGGCGAATGCTGTCGTTCTGCCGATGAGCGCATGGCTGAGCCGTGTCTTTGGCAGAAAGAATTACTACCTGGGTTGCGTGGCTCTTTTCACCATAAGCTCGTTCTGTTGTGGCATCGCGCCCAGCCTGGGCTTCATGCTCTTGAGTCGCGTCTTTCAGGGCATCGGCGGAGGCGGCCTCGCACCGGTAGAGCAGGCGATACTCGTAGACACCTTCCCTGCGGAAAAGCGCGCATCGGCCTTCGCGCTTTATACCATCGCTATCGTCACGGCACCCGCCATCGGCCCTGTTCTCGGCGGATGGATCACGGACAACTACACCTGGCGCTGGGTCTTCTTCATCAATATTCCAATCGGCTTGCTCTCCCTTTACCTGAGCAACCGCCTGGTGCAGGACCCTCCCGCATTCACCGTCGAGCGCAGAGCCGCGCGCGCCGGCGGCCGCCTGAAGATCGATACCACCGGCATCCTGCTGGTCGGGCTCGGCTCGGCAGCACTCGAAATCTTTCTCGATCGCGGCCAGATCGATGACTGGTTCGGCAGCCGGATCATCGCCTGGGCATTCGGCATCGCGATTGTGTGCTGGGTGACGGCAATCTTCTGGGAGTTGCGACAAAAGGACCCCGTCATCGACCTGCATCTGCTCAAGAGCCGCCACTTCGCCATTGCGTCTGTGCTCCTGTTCATCTTCGGCTTCGGCCTCTTCGGCACCACCACGATGATCCCGCAGATCCTGCAGTCGCTCTACGGCTATCGCGCCATCGATGCCGGTCTGGTGCTCGGGCCGGGAGCACTCATGATCACCCTGCTGGCTCCTGTCGGCGCGCGTCTGGTGCAAAAAGGAATCGTGCACCCGCGGGTGCTCCTTGGCTGCAGTCTGCTCGGCGCAGCTGGATCGATGTGGTACTACAGCACATTCAATCTCGCCACAAACTACGGTCACTACGCGCTCGCCCGCGTCTTTCAGGGTCTCGGCTACGCCTTCTTCTTCGTGCCGCTGAACGTCGTCGCATATTCAGAACTGCGACCCGATCAGAACAATCGAGCCTCCAGTCTCACCAATCTCTTTCGCAACTGGGGCGGCAGCTTCGGTATCTCCTTCATCACTACTGCCAGCGAGCGTCGTTTTGACTACCACCAATCGATCGTGAGCGCGGCGGTGCCGCAGACCTCTGCCCTGCTGGAACAGCGGCTTCGCGCGCTGACTAGCTTCCTGGGGCAGCGGGGTTTCTCCGCGGGCGACGCCCACGCCGCCGCTTTGTCGAACGTCTACCGCCAGCTTGGCAACCAGGCTCATCTGCTCGCCTACATGGACTGTTTCCGCGTACTCGCATTGGCAACGCTGGTTGTGGCGCCTCTGACCTTCCTCATCCGCCGCTTCCGCGTGGGCGGAGCGCCCGGTGGCCATTAACCGGCCGCACGCCGCTCTCACGCTTCGAACCCATGCAGCTCCCGGCTACACTAGAAGAACAACAAAGCGAGGGGAAAACCATGGCGCGCATTTCACGACTGGGGCGGCGAGACGTCACTGAGACAGTTGGAGAGATCTACGATCGCTATGTGCGGCAACGCGGCAATGTGCCGAATATGTTCCGCACCGTAGCCCACCGGCCAGAGATTCTGCAGACAATGATCGCGCACATGGAAGCAGTGCTGAACACCGGCACACTACCCACTTCTCTGAAAGAATTGGTGATCGTGCGCACTTCGCAGATGAATGGCTGCGAATACTGCCTCGCGTCGCATTCGCTGCTCGCGAAAAAGCTGGGATACAGCGACGCGCAGATTGCGGATCTTCCCCGCTTCGAGGACAGCGAGAGCTTCACCGCGCGCGAGAAGGCCGCACTTCGGCTGGCGGAGCGTCTTACCCGCAACGAGCGGCCCCTCGATGACGCGGAATTGGCGGATCTGAAGGCCCACTTCAGCGAAGGCGAGATCGTCGAATTGATGGCGGCCAGCGGCTTGTTCAACTACTTCAACCGCTTCAACAATCTGCTTGCAATGGAACCGACGCCCGCAGGCGCCGGTGTGGAACCGGCAGCGACGCACGCATAAGACCGCGTCCGCGTGTGACGAAAGAGTGGAACGCAGGGAGAAAGATAAATGCAGCGGAAACGCATGATGATCTTAGCCGTACTGATGACAGCAGCAGCACTTTCAGCAAGCGCCGCGAAGCAGAAGCCGGTAGTTGTCGCCATTCACACTGCCGATGGCAAGGATGCAGGAACCATAACCCTGCGCCCCGGCAAAGCCGGAGCTGTGAATGTGCGGGTAGACGTGAAAAACCTGCCGCCCGGCCAGCATGGTATTCACATCCATCAGAACGCCAAATGCGACGCGCCCGACTTCAAATCTGCGGGTGCCCACTTCAACCCCGGCAGCAAGCAACACGGCACCAACAATCCGAGCGGTCCCCACGCGGGCGACATGCCTTTCAACCTCACCGTGCAGCCAAACGGTACCGATAGGACCGAATTCAGTACCAAGGGCATATCGCTCGATCCAACAGCGATGAACTCTGTCTTTACCAGCGACGGCACGTCCATCGTCATTCACGCCAAGGCGGACGACATGATGACCGACCCGTCCGGAAACTCAGGCGAGCGCATCGCCTGCGGCGTGATCATGACTCCCGCCTCGATGTAACTCCCGCCTGAAGCATTTTCACTGTCGGTATATACAAGAGCGCCAGTGTCCCGTGGCTTTTCCGTCAAGAAAAGCCACACTTCGCAGAGATCGGCCGCACCCAGTAGTGAAAATGGTTTAGTAAAGCAGCACGGCAACCCGGTAGGTGGTGAATCCCTGGCCGGGTTGCGCACCGCCGCAAACACCGACGGCAGCGGAGCGAAACTGCCCCGTCTGCAGCTTGCTTACCAACACATCGGGCAGACGGCTCATGTCTGAACCCTCCCAGCGCATCACGAAGCGCGGCCGCGATGCGCCGGCGGAGCCGTGCTCCATTTCGCAGGTCTGCCGCGCATCCGCCGTCGCCCTCGCATCCCGCATTCCCTGCTGGGCCAGCAGTCCAATCACGCGGCCCTCGATCTCCGGCGGTCCCAGCGCTTCGACGGCATGCGCGAAGTCTTCAACCGCCCATACCTCGCCGCGGTGATGCACCAGAGCGATGCCGATGATGTTCATCCTCGGATCGAGGATGTTGGTGCGGTGCATCGGGGAGTGCATCCACTGCCTCTCAATGTCCGCAGCATTCGGGCCTAGCGCGATGTTCTCGGCGACGGCGCGGAAGTGCGCCCCCGCCTGTCCCGCGCGCGTCGGCAGATCCGGCTCGTCAGCGAACTGGTGCTGCAGATCGTTGCGCTGGACCATGCGCTCGTCATGCAACTGCGCCGCCTGCGCCAGCTCCGGGCTCCAACGGAGCGGCCCCAGCCCCTGCTCCGCGCGATCCTGATTGGTCAGCGTCAGTAGCTCACTCACATCCTGCGGCAGATCAGGCGGCGGTGATTGCGCGCACAGTGCCGTGGACGATAAAAGCGCAAGAACGAGAAGGAGCCGGCCGCAAAGCGTCATGTTCGTCGAACCTCAAGTTAGATTACTCGTTCGGCTACCGTTATGGATGTGCAGGCGTAACGCATCCCCGATTGTGCGATCATGCCGCCATGGCCCGCGCCACCCTCAGCTAC
>DASXGY010000447.1:0-3117 GCA_036488835.1 Acidobacteriaceae bacterium | reverse complement strand
ATCGCCTGAGACCAGGACGGAAACGAACCAGCTTTGGAACTGGGATGTAGCGGAGGCTTTTATCGGCTCCGATTTCCAACACATACATCGCTACAAAGAGTTTGAATTGTCGCCACAAGGCGAATGGCTCGATCTCGACATAGATCTTGAGCAGCCTCATCATGAAGACGGCTGGAGATGGAATTCCGGGTTTGAAACCATCGCACGCATCGATTCCAACAGGAAGATCTGGTATGGAGCGATGCGGATTCCTTTCGCTGCCATCGATGCGCAGCCGCCACATGCCGGCAGCGTGCTTCGGGTGAACTTCTTTAGAGGTCAGGGAGCACCTCCCGACCGACAGTTGCTCGCCTGGCAGGCTCCGATGGGCGAGTCCTTCCACGTTCCTGAGCGGTTCGGGCAATTAGAGCTGGTGAAGTAGTAAGCGACCTAATAAGTCTTGCATGCGGCCGCAGAGAGAACCATGAGTAACCCGCGGCCCGGAGATACCCGAGATATAAGACCGAATCCTACGGGCGATAACTGGCGGCTTCCTATTCGCACTCGTAGTTATCTGACTTCCATCGTAGTTGTCACTTAAATATCTCGATCGAACGTGCGACGAAACGTTCTGGCGCGGCGCCGGCACGGTCTATCGCATCGCCGATGTAACTTGTCGCTCTGCTGGTGACGCACTCACTTTCTCCGACATAGGGTGAAGCCCAAGTCGCTGAGGAGGGTGCCATGTCACGCAACTCTCACACTCGTTTTTATGCCGGTAGCGAATGCAGTTGGGCCGGCGCGTATTTCTGCTGCTTTGGCCCTGCTCGTTGTGTGTTTGCCTTCATGGCTCTGCTTTGTGTGGTGCCGGCGTCGTTTGCCGACGTGCACGGCCCCGCGGTAGTGCCGTTTCACTTTGTGCGCGGATTCGCTGTGGTGGTGCCGGTGACGGTGAACGGCAGCGGCCCTTACGACTTTATGCTGGACACCGGCTCCACAGTGACGGCGGTCGATCGCGAGCTGGCGCGGCAACTGGCGCTCGATGTGCAGGAGCAGGGGACGGTGACGACGCTGGTGCAGCACGTGCCGGTGTCGCTTGCGGTGGCGTGCCGCATCAGCGTGGGGCCGATTACGGAGCACAGCGTGGAGATCATGATTCGCGATCTGAACGGACTTCGCCGCATCGATCCAGCGATTCGCGGCGTGCTGGGGCAGAATGCTCTGGACCATGCCGACTTCCTGCTGGACTACCGCCACAAGCTGCTGGAGTTCGACACCGATGGCGAACTGGAACGGTCGCTGGCCGGGCGCCACGTTCCGCTGCGGCGCGAGGTGCTTCAAGACAATCCGCACTTCGGCAATCTGGCGGTGCAGGCAAGTATCGCGATGGATGGCATACGCAGGATGGACTTGCTGCTCGATTCGGGATCGGCATCGCTGGTGCTGTTTGGCGGCGGTCTGGAGAATATGGGCATTCGCCAGAGCATGGTGGCCGACGCGGCGGGACACGAGCAGATGGTGGAGTTGCATCACGCCCAACTGCTGATCGACGGTAAGTCCAGAGATGTGGCGACGCAGACAGTCACGTTTCAGGCGGCGGGACCACGGATCGGCGGCCTGCTGCCGACGGGGATCTTCAACCGCATTTACATTTCGAACCGCGGCGGCTTTGCGATGTTTGAACCGAAGCAGAAGAAGCCGGGGCCGCTGAATCGCATGATCGCGAGCCTGCCTTCGCAGGCGCCTCGAGGCGGAAGCCAGTAGCTACTTCCGCGGGCTGCGGTGCGCGACCAGCGGTTGTCGTGACGAAGACGAGATTGCTGACGTTGAGACTTTGGACATAGCGCCGGTCCCGCTTCTGAGTAAGTCCGTCACTCAGATTGAGGCGAACGAATCGCTATGGTTGACCGCGCGCAGCGCCGGCACTATATGTGATCCGTATTGTCAGCCGGAGTCACATCGATCATGAAGATCTCAAGAGACGTTTACCGCGGCGCAGTTTTGACGCTGAGCGCTGGAGCGATGCTGCTGATGCCGTCCGGATACGCCTGGCAGCAGGCGCAGCCGATGAGCAGCATGCCTGGAATGTCAGGAAAAACCACGGTTGTGGATGGCCACGCGTGCGATGACATGGGCAGCAGCACGCATGGCATGAGCGTGATGGGCCAGAGCATGGCTGCGATGGCGAATCACATGTGCATCACTCCGCTGCGGCCACAGCAGCCCGGCGATGAGGAGCGGGCGAAGGCGCTGGTAGCGCAGGTGAGGGCAACGATCGACAAGTATCAGGATTACAAGAAGGCCGTGGCCGACGGCTACATCCAGGGGAATCCAGGGGTGGTGCAGCCGCAGTACCACTTCACCAACAATGCAAATGTCCGGCTGGCGGATACGCAGTTCGATCCGACGCGACCGTCTTCGCTGCTCTACTACCAGACACCGACCCAACACTTCAAGCTGGAGGGCGTGATGTACACGGACAGCACGAGCGCGACCGAGGATGAGCTGAATCAGCGCATACCGCTGAGCATTGCGCGCTGGCATGAGCATACGAACTTCTGCGGGGCGCCGGCCAACAAGGTAAAGGAGTATCACGGTGAGCATCCGAAGTTCGGGATGTTCGGCTCCATCCACACGGCGGAAGCATGCAAGGCCGAAGGCGGCACCTTCATGCCGGTGGTCTTCAGTTGGATGATCCACGTCTTCCCGTATGAAGACAATCTGAAAGACCAGTTCTCCATGAACGACGACATCGCTCATGTGCATTGATCATGAACAGGGATGCTGGTAGGAGCGACGGTGTAGACCAAGCGAAGACGTCTGAGGCCAAGCGCAACCGGGGCCAGCGCAATCTACTCGCGGCCGTGGCCCAGCAACTCGGTCAAAGAGAAAACGGTGCTGCGGAGGGCACGGAAGCTATGGCCAGATCACGCGGCCAAAGATCGTGCTCAGGGCGAGCCCACTGTTCCTCTTCATCAGCTTTAGTATCTGGATCATTTTCATCATGGGGGAGCCCCGTCCGAACCCATCCACAGGATGACGCCGAGGCGCCAGCCCACGTGTTAACGCTGCAATAACATTCGTTGAAAAGGTCTCTGCGACGCCAATGCGGTAGTGGTTCGATGTTGCTTGTTCAGC
>DASXGY010000413.1:0-3915 GCA_036488835.1 Acidobacteriaceae bacterium | reverse complement strand
GGCGGTGTCGTATTGGTTCCCCATCGACCAGTACATCGGCGGCGTGGAGCACGCCATCCTGCACCTGATCTACTCGCGTTTCTGGACCAAGGTGATGCGCGATCTGGGCTTGATCAAAAACGACGAGCCTGTCGCGCGGCTCTTTACGCAGGGCATGGTGATCAAGAGCGGCGCGAAGATGTCGAAGTCGAAGGGCAACGTGGTGTCGCCGGACGAGATGATCGCGCACTACGGCGCGGATGCCGCGCGCATGTACTCGCTCTTCGCCGCGCCGCCGGATCGCGATCTGGATTGGCAGGAGGATGGCGTCGCGGGCGTGAGCCGCTTTCTCTCCCGCGTCTATCGCTTCGTGGTGCGGCATGCGGCGTCGGCACGCGGCGCATCACCTGCAGCCGAATCCACACCAGCCGCAACCGCGCTGCTGCGCAAGCTGCATCAGACGATCCGCAAGATCACGCAGGACTTCGGCGGCCGCTGGCACTTCAATACATCGATTGCTGCAATCATGGAGCTGGTGAATGAACTCACCGCGGCGGATGCAGCGATTGCCGAGGGCAAGATCCCGCCGGCGACAGTTGCGAGCATTCTCGAATCGCTGATTCTGATGCTTGCGCCGTTCGCGCCGCATCTTGCCGCGGAGCTGTGGGAGCAGATCGGGCGCAAGGACGGAATCCTGCGCCATCCGTGGCCGAAGTTCGACGAGGCCCTGGCGCGCGAGGACCAGATCGAGGTGCCGGTGCAGATCAACGGCAAGCTGCGCGGATTGGTCCGGGTTCCGGCGGAGGCGTCGCGCGAGATGCTCGAAGCGGCGGCACGCGCGGATGAAAAGGTGCAGGCCGCGCTTGCTGGCAAGACGGTTGTGAAGGTTGTGGTTGTGCCGGGCAAGCTGATCAACTTCGTGGTTCGCTAGTGAACACAGAGCCATCCGTCCGGCCGCGCCCCTTGTCGCAAATCGATCGCGTACGCGGTACGCAATCCCTGGTTCAGATCCAGGCGCGGTGCTGGCGGCGTCCCGGGCTGATTGCGCGGGAGCTGGCGTGGCGCTGGCTCTTCGGCATTCCTGCTCTGCTCTTGCTCTCCGTCTGTGTGCGGCGGCTGCTCACGGTGCTCGTCGCTGCGCACACAGGTATCGATGATTTCTCGCTGCAGCAGCCGCTGCTGGCGGCGCAGATTGTCCAGGCTTCCTATCATGCGCTCCTGCCGGCGGCGCTCGAACTTGCCCGCCGGGTCGCGCCGTTATTGATGCTGGGCTGGGCCATCGCGTCGGGCACGGGCCGAATCTTTGTCCTGCGCGCCCTGATGCCGGGAATCCGCCTCCGTGTGGTCTCTCTTTGCCTGTTGCAGTTGCTGCGCGTGTGTGCGCTGACTCTAACCTGGCTCGCGTGGTTCGCGATGGTGCGCTGGGCGGCCGCCCGGACCATCACGCATCTGCCGCCCGGCGTGAACCCCAGCGTGGTTGCCTTTTCAGCCTGGATCATCTGCCTGTCCATTGGCAGCTTCATCGTGTGGGCGCTGTGGAGCTGGGTGCTGTCGATCGCGAGTGTGCTGATCGTCGCTGACGATCGCAGCCTGGTATCTGCGCTCGCAGGCAGCGTGCGGCAGGGGCCGCTGACCACACAACTCGTGGAAGTGAACCTCGTGCTCGGCATCGTGAAGATGGCGTTGATCGTGCTGGCCATGGTCTTCTGCGCAATCCCGCTGCCCTTCGAGACGCAGATGACCGGAAATGCGCTGTACCTGTGGTGGGCCGCGGTGGGGGTCTGGTATCTCGCGGCTTCGGACTTCTTCCAGATCGCGCGACTCGCAGCATTCGCCGAGTTCTGGCAAAGCGGGCGGAGCCTTCGGAATAATTCGGGGTAACATGGAACGTGGACACCCAGTCGATCGTCATTCTGGACTTTGGCGCGCAGTACACGCAGCTCATCGCACGCCGCATCCGCGAACAGAACGTCTTCTCCGCTGTGCTGCCGTGCACCGCCTCCCTCGAAGAAATTCAGGCTTATAAGCCGATCGGCATCGTGCTTTCCGGCGGTCCCTGCTCGGTGTACGACGCGGATGCGCCGCCGGCCAATCCCAAAGTCCTCGATCTGGGACTGCCCGTTCTCGGCATCTGCTACGGGCTGCAGTTCATCACGCATCATCTCGGCGGCAAGGTGCGCGCCGCCGACAAGCGCGAGTATGGTCACGCGGATGTCCAGATCGTCGACGAAAAGAATGCGCTTTTTGACGGCCTGCCCGCGGACCTGACGGTGTGGATGTCGCACGGGGATGAGGCGCTGGAACTGCCTGCCGGCTTTCATCTGACAGCGAAGACCGCGAATGCGGTGGCCGGCATTGCCAATCCGGAGAAGCGCATCTGGGCGGTGCAGTTTCATCCCGAGGTGCACCACACGCGGCAGGGAACTGCGCTGCTGCGGAACTTCCTCTTCCGCATCTGCAACGCGAAGGCCGACTGGACGCCCGCGCACTTTGTGCAGAGCACCGTCGCGGCGATCAAAGAAAAAGTCGGCGATGCGCATGCTATCTGTGCGCTCTCCGGCGGCGTCGACTCGTCCGTGGCTGCAGTGCTCGTCGCCCGCGCCATCGGCGATCAACTTACCTGCGTTTTCGTCAACAACGGCGTGCTGCGGAAGAACGAATTCTTCAAAGTCCAACAGAACATGCGCGACAAACTGGGCCTCAATGTTGTTGCGGTGGATTCCAGCACGCGCTTTCTTGCCAAGCTCGCGGGCGTCACCGACCCTGAGACCAAGCGCAAAGCGATCGGCAATGAATTTATCGCGGTCTTCGACGATGAGGCGCACCGCATCTCCGCAACCACGGGTGGCGTGGATTATCTGGTGCAGGGCACGCTCTACCCGGATGTGATCGAGAGCTCTTCGGTAAAAGGGCCATCGCAAACCATCAAGAGCCATCACAATGTCGGCGGCCTGCCGGAGACGATGAAGCTGAAGCTCATCGAGCCGCTACGCGATCTGTTCAAGGATGAGGTCCGGCGCATCGGCCGCGATCTCGGCATGCCGGAAGAGATTCTGGAGCGGCAGCCGTTTCCCGGTCCGGGGCTTGCGGTGCGCATCCTGGGCGAAGTGACGGCGGAGCGCGTCTCGCTGCTGCAGGAGGCAGACGAGATCGTCGTCGACGAGATCAAGGCCGCGGGACTCTACCGGCAGATCTGGCAGTCGTTCGCCGTGCTGCTGCCCGTCAAGAGCGTTGGCGTGATGGGCGACCAGCGCACCTACGCGTACACCTGCGCCATTCGCGCGGTGCACTCGGAGGACGGCATGACGGCGGACTGGGTGCCACTGCCCTACGAGGTGCTGAAGCGGATGTCGAGCCGCATTGTGAACGAAATTCGCGGCATCAACCGCGTGGTCTACGACATCACGTCAAAGCCGCCGGGCACCATCGAGTGGGAGTGACGGATGCTCAGGCAGGGACATACGTCAGCCTGACCGTATCCTCGCCAACGGAATCGGTCGCAATCAGGCGAAGCGGTGGCCGGGCGCCGGCGAAGTACGGCTTGCCACGGCCCAGCACGAATGGTCGGAAGTAGAGACGATACTCGTCGATCAGACCGAGATCGGTAAGACTCCCCACCAGTTCGGGCCCGGCAACGTCTATCTCCCCGTCGACCGCAGCCTTCAGCTTGCGCACGAACGCTTCGACATCGTCACCGACAAGCGTGGCGTTCGCGCCGACCGACTTCAGCGAACGGGACGCGACCCATTTCGGCTGCGCCCGCCACACCGCCGCGAAGTCGTGCTGGACCGCGCCCCACTCCGGCCGGTCCTCGTCCCAGTAGCGCATCACCTCGTACATGCGACGGCCGTACAGCATGCCGGCCAGATCGCGAACATAGTGGTTGAAGTGACGATGGAGCGTGGCGCCGGGCGGCGGCAACTGCGGCCCTCCCTC
>DASXGY010000314.1:0-5045 GCA_036488835.1 Acidobacteriaceae bacterium | reverse complement strand
CCCGGACGTCCTGATGCTGGTGGTCGAAGTTCTCGCGCCACTCGGTGAAGCGGACGGCGGCAAAGCCCTGCTGGTTGAAGGAACGATGGTCGCCGCCGCGGAGATAGCGGTCGAGGCGGAACTCGAGTACCGGCCGGAAGGTGCCAGCGCGAAAGTAGGTGCGGCCGACGCCGGTGATGGCGCGGGCCAACTCGCGCGAGTCGCCGTCGCTCTCGAGGCCGAGGCCGAGGATGCGCTTGATGTCCTCCGGAGTTGCGGTGGCCGGGATGCCCTGGGAGAAGACGCGAACCCGCGTCTTGTCCTGAAGGGTGTCGCCGGGCGTAGTGTCGCCGCCAACGATGTCGTTGTTGAGCACGCCGGCAAGCTGCCAGCCCTCATCTTTCGCGAGCTTCGCCAGATGCGCGCTGCCCAGGAGTCCCTCCTCCTCGCCCGCGACGGCGACGAAGACGATGGTGGCAGGCCAGCGGTGGCGGCTGAGGACGCGCGCAGATTCGAGGCTCACGGCGACGCCGCTGGCATCGTCATTCGCACCAGGGGCATCGCCAAAAGTATCTGCCCAGTTGCGAAAGACATGGGAATTGATCGAATCGTAGTGGCCGGTGACCAGATACATGCGGCTGGCCTGTGCAGGATCGCTGCCGCGCAGGATCGCATAGACATTTGTAATCGTCGTAGGCGCTTTTACGCGGCTGCGCGGGCCGGGGTCGGCCGGTTCGGTGAAGGTGTCGGTCTTCACCTCCAGGCAGCCGTGGCACGCCTCCGAAATCGTGGTGAATTGCTGCTCGACCCACTTCGCCGCGGCAGTGACGCCGGTGTTCGGAGACAGGTCTGTGTCCATGCTGGAAAGGGTGTTGCGCGTATGGAAGTCCACCAGCGTGCTGATGGTCTGGCGGATGCGCGCGGCGGAGACTTCCGCGAGCGCGTGCGCGATGGCGGGATCGGCCGGCGCGGCGGCGAGGGGAACCCCGAAGCCCTTTGGATGAACGGCCGGAGGCGCCGCACCTGCGGCGATCGGTTGGGCACCCGCAACCTCCATCAGGCAGGCGCATATCGCGGCGCAAGCCACGGCCACGCAGGTAAGGCCTCTGCTGGGCCGGAGGCGGGCGCTGCCGCTGCAAAAGCGATGCAATCTCCAGTTGTGGTTCACACGCGCATGGTCTCATACCTGGCCGCCGGCATCCGACGAGCACCTTGACGCACCGGAGACTTGCCCCTAAAACTAGCCGTAAAGCATTTTTCTGCAGGTGTTGAGCGGTCCATAGCAACCTCTCTGTCTCCGCTGCGTCACAGCATCAGAAAAAGCGTTTTGCAGCAGGTTTCCTGCGAATTCTTTAAGAGGAGTTTCGGTTCGATGCGGTCCCCTGCGATGAGGCGCCGCGCATGGCCAGCGATCGACCGAGACAGATTTCAAGAAATTCAGAAAAGTTGGCAGCCTCGGCGCGGCTGCCGTCATCATCAGTCCGTAAGTATTGTCCCGGAGCATGTTTGCTAAAGGGTAGACGGCTGAGTGACAGTTCCGGTGGCCTTTCCGCAAGGAAAGGCTGCGCAGAATATGAGTTCGCGGTTTGCAGTACCAGCAAAAAATGCTCCAGCCTGGAGGGCAGGAAATGCCAGCATGTCCGGAATGTGAAAATGCGCTCGATGTGGACACCGATGACGTCGAAGAAGGTGACGTGATCTCGTGCGAAGAGTGTGGGACCGAATTCGAAGTCGTTGCCACCGAACCACTGCAGCTCTCGCAAGTGGAAGACGGCTATGATGATGAAGACGAGGATCTCAAGGTCGAGGAAGAGGAGTAAGAATGGCGAATCGCCGCGGGCGCCGCATCGGTCGATGTATCGGCGTGCCTGTTGTATTGAGCGGACTGCTTGCCGGTCCGTGCATGTTTGTTGCTCCCGCCACCGCTGCCAGCGCGCAGACAGTGCAGGAGCGCGTGGTCCAAGGCAAGGTGGAGCTTTCCAGCGGCGGCATGGCAAAGGGCGCTATCGTCTACATCAAGAATGGGAAGACGCTCGAGGTGCGCACCTACATCAGCACCGCGGACGGCAGTTACCGCTTCGGGCAGCTCAACCCGGATGCCGATTACACGGTGTGGGCGGAGTACCAGGGCAAGAAGTCCAAGGAGAGGACGATCAGCTCCTTTGACACGAAGAAGGTGTTCAATATTCCGCTGAAGATCGGCGCGTAAGATTCTGAGGATCGCAAAAGAAGAAAGGCCGTCTCTTGCGAGACGGCCTTTCGCTTCCTGCTTGACGTTGCTTACTCGCCGCGCTTCCAGTTCATCAAATCGCCCAGCGTGGTGGTGGAGCCCGAAGCCGCCGGCGCCTTGTACGCCTCGACATCGGCGCGGCTGCCCTCTTCACCTACGGCACGCAGGCTGAGGCCGACCTTTTTCTCCTCCGGGTTCATCTTGATGATCTTGAAGTCGTATTCGTGCCCGGCTTCGAGCTTCACCGGCTGGCCCAGCGGATCGGCCGCCTCGGAGACGTGGCAGAGGCCTTCGATGCCTTCGGCGATTTCGACGAAGGAGCCGAACTGCGCCGAGCGCAGTACCTTGCCCTTGAGCACATCGCCGACACGATGCTGGTCGAAGAACGTCTCCCAGACATCGGGCTGCAGCTGCTTGATGCCGAGCGACAGGCGACGATTCTCCGCCTCCACGCCGAGCACCACGGCACGCACCTTCTCGCCCTTCTTCAGCACCTCGGAGGGATGCTTCACGCGCTTGGTCCAGCTCAGGTTCGAGACGTGCACCAGGCCGTCGATGCCGTCTTCGATCTCGATGAAAGCGCCGAAGTCGGTGAGATTGCGCACGCGGCCTTCGACGATAGCGCCGGCCGGGTAGCGCTCGGAGAGATGCTCCCAAGGATTCTCGAGCAGTTGCTTCATGCCGAGCGAGATGCGGCGGTCGTTGGGGTTGACGGAGATAACCACCGTCTCGACTTCGTCGCCGGGCTTGACCATCTTCGACGGATGCTTCATCCGCTTGGACCACGTCATCTCGGAGACGTGCACCAGACCCTCGATGCCCTGCTCCAGTTCGACGAAGGCGCCGTAGTCCGTGACACTGAGGATGCGGCCGCGTACACGCGCACCGATGGGATAGCGCTCCACGGCATCGAGCCACGGATCGGGCGTGAGCTGCTTGAAGCCGAGCGAGACGCGCTGCTTGTCCTTGTCGAACTTCAGCACTTTCACCTGAATCTCGTCGTTCACGTTGACCAGGTCGCGCGGGTGGGTGAGCCGTCCCCAGGACATGTCGGTGATGTGCAACAGGCCGTCGATGCCGCCCAGGTCGACGAAGGCGCCGTAGTCGGTCAGGTTCTTCACCGTTCCGTTCAGGATCGCGCCCTCTTCCAGATGCTCCAGCGTGGTCGAGCGCTTGGCGTTCTGCTCCTCTTCGAGGATCTCCTTGCGGGAGACGACGACGTTGCCGCGCTTCTTGTTCAGCTTGATGACGCGCACGTCGATGGGCTGGCCGATGTAGGCGTCCAGATTGCGCACCGGACGGATCTCCAGCTGCGAGCCGGGCAGAAACGCCTTGATGCCGATGTCGACGGTGACGCCGCCCTTGACCCGGCCGACGACGGTGCCGGTGATCGGAACCTTTTCGGTGTAAGCCTTCTCGATGGAATCCCAGACACGATGGCGCTGCGCCTTCTCATAGCTCAGCAGGTAGCCGCCCTCGGCCTCCTCGCGCTCCACCACCACGTCGATCACATCGCCGGGGTGCAGCTTGGACTGACCGGTGTGGTCGGTCACCTGCTCCAGCGGAATGAGGCCCTCGCTCTTCAGCCCGACATCCACCACCACATGCTTGTCCGTCAGCTTCACCACGGTGCCCTGGATGATGCTGTTCTCATCACCCTGCGCAATGGCGGCTTCGGCGGCCTGCTCGCGGTCAAAGGACTCCAGTGCCGCGGCAAAATCCTCCATGCTCATGTCTTCGTCTGCCGCTTCGGCAGTCGCGACCGATGCGCCATGAGACTGAGACGCGGAGGTCTGGCCAGCATCGCCGTGGTGTTCCGTGTTCCGTTCCTCGGCGCTCTGGTGGTTGTAAGTGGGTTCGGTCGACGGCTGTTCATGCTCCGTCGCGGCATCAAGCGTTGGGGTTTCCAGTTGGGTGTTCAGAGGTTTGCTCTCGGTTTGTTCGGAATATTGGGCGTCAGCCATAGCAAGCAGCTCCGGATTCGTCGGCGGCTCCATCTGCCGCCTCGGCGCTCTGGCAACAGGCCCCGCATGGGGCGTAGCGGACAGTCGCCGGCCAGGTGCGCCATTCGGGGGAAGTCAGGCTCTTGTCGAGCAGCGTGAGAGCAGTTCCGGAGAGACCGGTGCAGCTTGCTCCGCTTCGGCTTCCTGACGGTGGCGAACCCAGGGCACTCGCTGCTGCTGCCTGCATCTTTGCCGGAAGGAATTCCGCCGGGCCCGCTGTGCATCCGCCAGAGAATCGGCGGACACGCTGCAGGTCTCCAGAGAGGGAGTTGCCTTTGGCTTCGAAATGGGCAGGGATCGCAGTGGAAACCACATCTGCGAATCCAGCAGACAGGGCTTCACTTATGAGTGTAGCAACCAGCCATAGGCCAGTCAAACAAAGTTCCGCGCGCGCCAACCTCGTGAATAGCGCGTGAATCAGCAGCCGCGGGTCTCCGGTGCAGGTGTCGCGCGAGTGTCTGGGGCGCGTCCTCGTCGGCCCTTATACTCACGACTGTGGATCATCTGTGGACGCCATGGCGTTACGCATACGTCACGCAAGAGGACACCCGGGAGACGCGCGCCGGGGTGCCGGACCGGCTGGCAGCATGGCCTGGCGACCATCACTGCGTCTTCTGCAACCTGATCGCCTCGGCCGACTACGCGATCGAGCACGGCATGGCGCCAGAAGAGGCAGACCGCGCGGCGAACATCGTGCTGCGCGGGCGAAGCTGCTACATCTGCCTGAATGCGTATCCGTACACCTCCGGCCACGTGATGATCGTGCCGCATGCGCATGAAGGATCGCTGGGCGCGCTGGCAGCGGAGACCGCGCAGGAGATGATGGCGCTGGC
>DASXGY010000306.1:0-3646 GCA_036488835.1 Acidobacteriaceae bacterium | reverse complement strand
TGGTTGGGCTGTGGAACTACATGGGTTGGGATAACGCATCCACAGTCGCTGGCGAGGTGGAGCGGCCGCAGCATAACTATCCGCGCGCCATGATCAGCGCCGCTGTCCTGGTGACCATCTGCTATGTGGTTCCGACGGTGGCCGCGCGTGTAGCCGGCCTTTCACCGGACAGCTTCTCCACTGGCTCCTGGGCCGATGCCGCGCGACTGCTGGTTGGTCCGTGGCTCGGTCTCGCCATCGTTGCCGGCGGAATGATCAATGGCTTCGGCATGTGCAATGCGCTCATGCTCTCCTACTCGCGGTTGCCGGTGGCGCTGGCGCGGGATGGCTTTCTGCCGCGTGTGGTGGCTCGCCACAATCGAGCCGGCGCGCCCTGGGTGGCCATCATGTTGTGTGCCGCAGGGTGGGCGCTGGCCGTGAACCTCACCTTCGAGCGCCTGATCTCGATCGATCTTGTGCTCTATGGCGGCAGCTTGATTCTGGAGTTCGTCGCGCTGGCAGTGCTGCGCTGGCGTGAGCCACAACTAGTTCGGCCCTTCCGCATCCCGGGTGGAACTTTCGCATGCGTGCTGCTGGGCATTCCGCCGACCGTCTTGATTGCCATTGCGTTGCTCACGGCGCGTGGTGAGCAGATTGCGCGCATGCCGGCCCTCGGCCTTGCGTCTGCCATTGCGCTTCTTGGCCCGCTCGTATACGCAATACAAGCGCCGTGGTCACGAAATCGGCAGGCTTCTTTCGCGAACGCCCGCGAAACAGAGGAGACTGCCGGCTAATCTTCGGGGCAGCTAAACAATGATCTCGGTCTTCGTCTCACGGTTATCCGTGAAGCGTTTCGCAGAGTCCGTCACCGCGCGCCGACCCGCCTCAGCGTCCTTCCAGCCTTTGATTTCCACGCGCTTGCCTTCCAGATCCTTGTAAATAGAAAAGAAGTGCGTGATCTCTTTCAGGATGTGCGGATAGATCTCCGAGTAATTCCAAACGTCGGTGTAGCGCGGATTGTTCTTCCCGACAGCGAGGATCTTCTCGTCCGGTATGCCCTGATCCAGCATCTCCAAAACGCCGATAGGGCGTACCTGCATCACGCAACCGGAAAAACTTGGCGCGTCGACCAGCACCAATACGTCGAGCGGATCCCCATCTTCACTCAGCGTGGAGGGGATAAAGCCATAGTCGCCTGGATAGTGCACTGGCGAATATAGATTGCGGTCCAGACGGAAGACGTGCAGCTTTTTGTCGTACTCGTATTTGTTAATGCCCTCGAAAGGAATCTCGATGACAGCTTCAATCACTTCAGGACAGCGGTCGCCGATGGGCAGTTCCAGATAATTGATCATCCCGATACTCTCCGGCCGCACAGGCACTACGGCCAAAGCCTTATAATCAAGCACGATGAAGGCACATGTCTACGTCACACTGAAACGCACGGTGCTCGATCCCCAGGGCCAGACCATTCAGGGGGCCCTGAAGAAACTGCAATTTGGCACCGTCGCCGATGTCCGCCAGGGCAAGTATTTCCTGCTGACTCTCGCCGATGGCACCAGCCGCGACGCGGCGCAGAAGGAAGTCGACCGCATTGCGCGTGACGTACTGACAAACCCTGTGATTGAAGAGTACAGCTTCCGCCTGGAAGAGTAAGCACCGCACGAATCGCAGTACCTCCGCCCGTACAATGGCCGCATGTGCGGAATCGTCGGCTACGTCGGCAGCAAGCGGGATGTGGTCCAGGTCATCCTCGATGGACTGCGGCGCCTCGAATACCGCGGCTACGACTCCGCGGGCATTGCCGTGGCCGGCGGCGACAATGGCTTGGAACTGCGCCGCGCCCCGGGCAAGCTGCGCAATCTCGAAGAAGTCATCCGTCAGCAGCCGATGCACGGCTCCTACGGAATTGGCCACACGCGCTGGGCCACCCATGGCCGCCCCACGGAAGAAAATGCGCATCCCCATCGCGACTGCACAGGACGCATCGTGGTGGTGCACAACGGAATCGTTGAGAACTACCTTACCCTCAAGAAGGAGTTGATGGCTGAGGGACACACGTTCGTTACCGAGACGGACACGGAGATCATCGCTCACCTGATCGAGCAGGAGATCCGCTTCGCGGCCGCTTCCGGCAAGACTCTATCGCTCGAAGACGGGGTGCGCCGCGCCGCCCGGCATCTCAGGGGCGCCTTCGCCGTGAGCGTGATCTCTGCCGACGAGCCGGACAAGATCGTCGTCGCGCGCAACGGACCACCCGCCATCGTGGGCCTAGGCGAGGGCGAATACTTCGTAGCCTCGGACGTGCCCGGAATCCTGCATCACACGCGCAATATCTACTTTCTCGGCGAAGGCGACATGGCCATCCTTACGCCTTCCGGGGTCACGCTGACCGACTTCCACGGCGAGCGCATCCAACGCGACGTGACCCGGGTGTTGTGGGATCCCATCCAGGCAGAAAAGGGCGGTTACAAGCATTTCATGCTCAAAGAGATCTTTGAGCAGCCGCGCTCCATTCGCGAAACCACGCTGAGCCGCATCTCGCTGGACAGCGGTACCGTGTATTTGAGCGAGATGAAGATTTCGGACGACGAGTTTCGCGCCGCGCCGGGTATCAGCATCGCGGCCTGTGGAACCAGTTGGCACGCGGCGCTGGCCGGCAAGTACATGATCGAGCGGCTGGCCCGTGTGCCGGTGGACGTCGACTATGCGAGCGAATACCGCTACCGCGATCCCATTGCGGACCCGGGCGCGATTGGACTGCTCATCACCCAATCCGGCGAGACTGCGGATACGCTGGCCGCGCAACGCGAGATGATCGCCAAGGGCGCTAAAACAGTCGCCATCTGCAATGTGGTCGGCGCTGCCGTCGCACGCGAGGCGCACGGGACTATCTACACGCATGCCGGTCCGGAGATCGGCGTCGCCTCCACGAAAGCCTTCACCGCGCAACTGACCGCGCTCTTTCTCTTTGCCATGCACCTCGCGCAGAAGCGCGGCACACTCGACGAAAATGACAGCAGGAAACTGGTGGATGCGCTTAGCCTCGTGCCTGGGAAGGTAGAAGAAATTCTGCGAACACGAGCCGGCGAGTGCGAGCAGCTTGCCTTGCCATATTCCACGGCGCGTGACTTTCTCTATCTCGGGCGCGGCATCCACTTTCCCATCGCGCTTGAGGGGGCACTCAAGCTCAAGGAGATCTCCTACATCCATGCCGAAGGCTATCCCGCCGGCGAGATGAAGCATGGGCCAAACGCACTAATTGACGGGACATTGCCGGTGGTAGTGCTGGCTACGAAAGACGATGCCAATCCGGACTCTGTCCTGCGCTATGAGAAGACGCTCTCCAATATCCAGGAAGTAACGGCGCGTGCCGGGAAAGTGATTGCGATCGCAACCGAAGGCGACACTCATATCAGCCAGCTTGTCGAGCATGTGGTCTTCATTCCCCAGGCACCGGAGCTGCTGCTACCGATACTCGAGGTGGTGCCGCTACAATTGCTGGCTTACTACATCGCGGTGCGTCGCGGATGCGACGTGGATCAGCCGCGCAACCTGGCGAAATCCGTAACCGTCGAATAGGACGATAAAATTCACTTATGGCACGTGAGCTCCATACAGCACGACTTACGCAAAAGACCTGTATCTCTGACTCGGCGCAGTGCTT
>DASXGY010000273.1:0-3547 GCA_036488835.1 Acidobacteriaceae bacterium | reverse complement strand
GCGTCCCCTTCAGATAGCTATGAAGCCACTCAAGATCGCGCTGACGCCCACCGGCAATCGCAGGCTCAATGAGCTGGTCGGCGTCTCGCTCATCGCCACCGCCGGCCTCCTTCTCCTCTCGCTCGTCTCCTACCGGCCCAGCGATCCTTCGTTCAACACCGTGGGCAGCACCGTCGCGCACAATTGGGCCGGCATCTTCGGCGCCACGCTCAGCGATCTGCTCTTCCAGTTCGAAGGCTTCGCCGCCTTCTGCCTGCCGTTGATGCTGGGCTTCCTCGGGATCAGCTGGATTCGCTCTCGCGTCATCGGCGCGCCCCGATCGAAGATCGTCGGCTTCGCACTCTTCCTATTCATCACGCCCGCGGTCTTCGGCCTGCTGCCCGGCCATATGCAGTGGCTCGGCGCCATCCCCGTAGAGGGCGTGCTCGGCCGTCTGCTGGTCGACGGCATGACCGCCGTACTCAACTATCCCGGCACCTGCGTACTGGTGGCCACGCTGCTGCTTATCGCCGTCCTGCTCTCCACTGCATTCTCGTTCGGCAACCTGCGCCAATGGCTCGCGGTGCGCTTCGCCTTCGTCTACGCGTGGCGCGACCGCTGGCAGAATTGGAAGCTGCGCCGCGCCAAGAAACGCGCCGCCCGCGCCGCCGACAAGATCATCCGCGCACAACAGAAGTCTATGGCTGCGCGCAACACCGCCGCCCGCGCCGCACGCCGCGATGCTGCACCGCCCGCACCGCGCACCAGTTGGCTGAGCCGCGTGCTGCATCGTCCAGAGCGCCAGGAAGAGGACGAAGCGCCCGCCGCGCGCCGTTCGGCTTTTGCCGAAACCGCAGCCGCTGCTTCGCCGGAAGATGCCGCATATCTCGAGGAGCCGGAGCCCGCACGCTCCCTGTGGACGCAGATTCCCCGCGCCACCGTACCCGATCCTCCACCCGTAGCGCCGCCCGCACGTGCGACCGCCATTGAGCGTCTTCGCCGGGAAGAACCCGCGGCTGAGGACCTGGACGGACAGGACGAGGACGAGCAAGACGATGCGGGCAACATCTCCATTCGGGAGCGCGCCGATGCCGATGCTCGCCCGGTCACGCTCACGCCGCGCGCCGTCTCCGGCTATCGCCTGCCGCCCAGCACGCTGCTGCACCGCTCCGACGACCAGCAGATCATCCGTGAGGACGAACTGCGCGAAGAAGCGAAGGTGCTGGTCGAAAAGTGCGCCGAATTCGACGTCACCGGCCAGGTCACGCAGATCAATCCCGGCCCGGTAGTCACCACCTTCGAGTTCCGCCCCGAGGCGGGCGTGAAGTATTCGCGCGTCACCGGCCTGGCGGACGACCTCTGCCTCGCCATGGCCGCGGAGAGCATCCTCATCGAGCGCATGGCCGGCAAAAGCACGGTCGGCATCCAGGTGCCCAACTCCACCCGCGAAACCATCTGGCTGCGCGATGTGGTCGAAGACGGCACCTTCGCGCAGACCAAGTTCAAGCTGCCGCTCGCCATGGGCAAGGACATCAACGGCCGCATCGTGGTTGCAGACCTGGCCACCATGCCTCACGTGCTCATCGCCGGCTCCACAGGCAGCGGCAAGTCGGTGGCCATCAACGCCATGATTATGTCGATACTGTTCAAAACGACACCGGAACAGGTACGAATGATCCTGGTGGACCCAAAGCGCGTCGAGCTGGGCATGTACGAGGGCATCCCGCACCTCTTCACGCCCATCATCACCGAGCCCAAGCTCGCGGCCAATGCCTTGCGCAACGCGGTGCGTGAGATGGAGCGGCGCCTCAAGCTGCTGGCCTCGCGCTCCGTGCGCAACATCGATCAGTACAACAAGCTCTTCGACTCCGGCACACCCAGCATGTTCGAGGATGCGGAGGAGCAGACCCCGCTGCCCTACATCCTGATCATCATCGACGAGCTCGCAGACTTGATGATGCTCGACCGGGCAAACGTGGAAGAGGCCATCACCCGCCTCGCGCAGATGGCCCGCGCCGTCGGCATCCACCTGGTGCTGGCGACGCAGCGGCCTTCGGTCGATGTCATCACGGGCCTCATTAAGGCCAATGTGCCCACACGCATCTCCTTCCGCCTCGCCACCAAGGTCGACTCGCGCACCATCCTCGACAACAACGGCGCCGAAGCCCTGCTCGGCCGCGGCGACATGCTCTTCCTGCCACCCGGCACCTCGCGCCTGCAGCGTGTACACGCGCCCTTTGTCACGGAAACGGAGATCTCCGCGGTCGTCGATTTCTGGAAGGCACAGGGCGGCGCGGAATACGTCGAAGCCTTCCTCGAATCGCCGCGCGACGAAAAGGGCCGCGAGCTGAACAACGAGGATGGCGAGGAAGACGACGACGATCCGTTGTTCAACGATGCGGTCCGACTGGTCTTCGAATTCGGCAAGGCGTCGACGTCACTCATTCAGCGGCGGCTGCGCGTCGGCTACGGCCGCGCCGCGCACCTGATCGACATGATGGAGCGCGACGGACTCGTCGGTCCTGCGGATGGGTCGAAACCACGCGAGATCCTGAAGAGTCCAGACTGGCTCACCGAGATCGAATCATCCACGCGATAAGGAGCAGTTCAATCGCGGCGTCATCCTGAGCGCAGCGAAGGACCTGCAGTTGTCTTAACGCCGCGCGCTCCGCAGCGCCACCACACCCAGCGTGCCCACCACGAGAATCAGCGCCACCCAAAGCAGCACCGGGTGTCGCTCCGTGAATGGCCGCACTCCCGGAGCTTCCGGCGCGAGCGCCCGCTCCGCACCAAGCGTGCTGATAGATGCATTCGCCGCGGCCGCCTCGATCGGCGACAGATCGTACTGCGGCGCACCGAGCGCAGCATCGCCATAGCGCAGGGTGTACGTCGTGTTCGTCTTGCGCAAAAAACAGATTTGCCGCTCCCGCATCTCAAGCGTAACGCCGTGCAGCGCAAGCGGCGCGTCATCGCCGTTCTGGATCGTTAAACGGACCGTGGACGCATAGGCCGCGGCACCCAGAGCAACATCGATCGTGCTCTGGTCTGACGCTGCTTCGCCCTTGGCGGGAGGCGCATGGGCGAGGGAAACCCCTTCGCTCTGCACCGACGCCTCCGGCGGCGCGTCCACAGGGGCAGCTTCCGCCTTCCACCGCTCCAGATCGGCGATACGCGAAAACACCGCATTCGGGTCGTCGCTCTCAAAGCTCAGCCGCTCCACGGGCGCGTTCGCCGGCACGGCAAATTCGTAGACCGTCTGGTGCGGCTTCTGCTCGGGTGCTTTCGCCAGTGCGACCTGTACATACCGCGGCGGCGCAGTGCTCTCGGTCAGCACATCCACACCGGCGATGTCCTGCGGCGTCACCGGCTCGAGCGCAAGCGTCTGAATCTCGACATGCAGGTAGCGAAAGTTGCTCTCCGGTAACACGATCCGCTTCACCTGCGGCTCGTCCTCCGGAGTATCCGAACTATAGGGAATCTCGGGAAAGGCCACTCCCGCTTCGCCTGGATGATCGATACCGGTGACGTGGACTAGTACGGAAAAATGTGAACGCGCCATCTTCAGCAG
>DASXGY010000266.1:0-3710 GCA_036488835.1 Acidobacteriaceae bacterium | reverse complement strand
AAGCGCCTTCTCGAAGACATCGGCGTCCATGCGCAGCGCTGCCTGCAGTTCGTCGCGATGCAGTGGCTGCGCCCCAAGGCGACGATGAATGCGCTCCAGCTCATCGAGCGCCGGGTAGTCTCGCTCGAGGAAGAACTCATGCGTGCGCCGGTCCGCGTAAGAGTGCATCAGGATGGTGCGGCTGGGGCGGCCATCGCGCCCGGCGCGGCCGATTTCCTGGTAGTAGGCTTCGAGGCTGGCCGGCAACGCAGTGTGGATCACGGTGCGTACATCGGCTTTGTCGATGCCCATGCCGAAGGCGATGGTGGCGACGACGACTTCGAGCCGGCCGTCGAGGAAGCGGTGCTGCGCATGCTCACGCTGCTCCGCAGTTAGACCAGCGTGATAGGCGGCGGCAGGGAAGTGCGCGGCCAGCGCGGCGGCGGTCTCCTCGGCATCCTTGCGCGTGGGCGCGTAGACGATGGCAGGACGGCGCTCCGGATCGCGCAGCAGATCGAGCGCACGCCCGGTGCGCATGGACTTCGGCACCTCGACCACTTCGATGGCGAGGTTGTCGCGGCGGAAACCGTGGATGAAGCGCACGGCGTCCGCAAGACCAAGCTGCACCAGGATATCGTTCTGAACGACGGGGGTTGCGGTCGCGGTCAGCGCCAGGACCGGCGCGGGGCGCAGCAGGTGCAGGTGCTGGCCGAGCATGCGGTAATCGGGACGAAAATCGTGGCCCCACTGCGAGATGCAGTGCGCCTCATCGATGGCGACGAGCGAGGGCTTGCGCTTGCCCAGCATCTCCGCGAAGCCGGGGACGCGGAGCCGTTCCGGCGCAATGAAGAGGAATTGCAGGCCACCGTTGAGGTAGTCGATGCAGGCTTGGCGCGAATTCTGGCGATCCAGTCCGGAATGGATGCGTGCTACCTGCAGACCGCGCGCCGCGAGCTTGGCTGCCTGATCCTCCATGAGCGCGATGAGCGGGCTGATGACCAGCGCGGTGCCGCCGCGCGCGATGGCCGGCAACTGGTAGCAGAGCGATTTACCGGCCCCGGTCGGCATCACCAGCAGGACATCGCGGCCGGCGATGGCGGCGCGGCAGACCTCCTCCTGGTTGGCGCGAAAGGCGGGGAAGCCGAAGCTGCGGGCGAGCAGGTCGGTAAGGGATTCGCCGGCGTTCGTTCCCAAGCCCAAGGCTGCAACTTCAGGAGAAGCCGTGTCAGAAAAAAGAGAGGGCCGGGACGACTGGGGCATGAGGTTGTCCCATGGTCGCACACCGCGTGCGGTGGAGAAGCCGGCCAGTAAGAAAGCTACGCGGTGTGGACGGGTGTGGTGCTAGGCGCTGGGACGTGGGACTGCGCCGCGTGCGAGAGCGGCTTTTCGTCCTGCCGGCTCGGGGCGCTTGCGGGCTTATGGCGCAGACGCAGCCAGGGGCTCAAAAGCGCGCGCACGGCGAAGAGACAGACCACCAACGTGAAGGCGAGGCCGAGGGCAGTCGCGAGGAAGTCGCTCATGCACTCACCCGGGTTGGCCGAGACAAGTTTTCACTACAGCCTGCTACCGAAAAAACGGTCAAAGTACACCAATCCAGATGCGAATAGATTGTGAGCCCTGGGGGTCCCGGTGCGAATATTGCGCGGCAGTTCGCCGCGTCTCCCGGCAGCATGACGCCATAAATGCCGGGAGTTTTCGCTTACTTAATCAAGAGCCTACGGGCGAGCCGGGGGCAGCGTCCATACATCGAAAAGGGCAGCAGCCGGCCCGGATGAACCGTGACTTTGGTAAGGGCAGGCGATGTCTTAGCGTCCGAAGAGCCGACCGAAAAAGCTGGATTTCGCTGTTGCGGGCGAGCGGCGCGACTCTACGCTATGGGGCGCCGCGGGTTCCGGTTGCGGGCCCAGCGCCTCACCATAAAAGGCTGCCCGGGGATTGGCGATGCAGAGCCGCTCGGCGGTCGCCGGGTCGTACTGCTCGGCGACCCTATCGAAGGCAGGCCGCAGCCGCGGCGGGCGGGATTCGATATCGTGTGCGTCGGTCGCAAGGAAGTGGACCCATCGGTGGTCCAGCAGCCAATGGGCGGCGCGCTCCGCTTGTGGGCCAAAGCGGCCGGTAAGCGAGCTGGCCGTGACCTGGATCAGCGCGCCCGCCTTCAGCCACTCGGCCATGCGCTCCGGCTGGCGGGCGAGGATGGGGTTGCGCTCCGGATGGGTGATGATCGGCGTCATGCCGGAGAGCGAGAGCTGATAGAAGGTCTGCGGGGTGTTCGGCGAGATGGCGCTGTCCGGGAATTCGACCAGCAGATAGTTGTGGCCGTTGATGGTGTAGCGCGTGGGATGGCGCTGCGCGTCCTCGATGTTGTCGAACATGAGATGAAAATCGCAGCCCAGCCCCAGCGTGATCGCGTCGCCGAATCTCGTGGTTACGGCATCCTGCAGCTCGGCAAAGAGCGTGGCATTGTGCTCGGGATCGAAGAAGTAGCGATGGCTGGAGTGGGGTGTGCACGCGATGTGGGTGATGCCGTCGGCAATCGCGATCTCCACCATGGCCAGCGCGACATCCAGAGTGCGGGCGCCATCGTCTAGCCCCGGGAGCAGGTGGTGGTGAATGTCGATCATGCTATCTGCCGGCCGTCGCGGGCACGCCACTCAGTGCGGCGATCCTCAATGCGGCGATCATGGACTCAAAGACTGGGAAGCCATCGCTGGAACCGAGCAGTGCTTCGCTGGAACGATCCGGGTGCGGCATCATACCAAGCACGTTGCGCCCTTCGTTGAGCACGCCGGCGATGTTGTCGAGCGAGCCGTTGGGATTGGCCTCCCGGTTGATCTCACCCGATGGGGTTGCGTAACGGAAGGCGATGCGGTCGTCGCGCTTGAGCGTGGCGAGCGTCGATTCGTCACAGAAATAGTTACCTTCCATGTGGCCGATGGGGATCTGCAGTATCTGGCCTTTGTTGAGCGCGTTGGTGAAGGGCGAGTCGGTGGTCTCGGTGCGCAGGTGGACCTGCTTGCAGATGTACTTCAGGCCGGCGTTGCGCATGAGCGCGCCGGGCAGCAGGCCGGACTCGCAGAGGATCTGGAAGCCGTTGCAGATGCCGAGCACCAGGCCGCCCGAGGCGGCAAAGCGCTTGACGGACTGCATCACGGGTGCGAAGTGGGCGATGGCGCCGGTGCGCAGGTAGTCGCCATAGGCAAAGCCACCGGGGACGAGGATGGCGTCACAACCCTCCAGGTCTTCCGTTTCATGCCAGAGCATGGTGACCGGCTGGTGCGCAATCTGCTCGATGACGTTGTAGGTATCGTGGTCGCAGTTGGAGCCGGGGAAGACGAGGACGCCGAATTTCATGCTTTTAGGGTAGCAAAAAGCAACGATCCGCCTATTGCACGATCAGGGCACCGCGCTCACCATTGCGGCCTTGGAATCCGTCGCAAAGCGCCGCTGGGCAGCGCGAGATAGCGGGTAACCAAGTCGCGCAAGTGGATGCTGCGGCACGGAAAATGCCAGGATGTCGTACCAGACCGAGCCATCATCGCGGTGGTATTCGACGCTGAATCGTTCCTCGCCGCGTTCGACGTGATGACGCAGCGTGCCGTAGCTGAAGCCGCGGCGCCAGATTTGGCCGTCATCCTTGTCGATCATGGCGATGATTCGGTTTGCGCTGAGCGAGTACAGACCAAAGGTGTGGGCAAGCACGAGAATCGTCTGCCCGGCAGCAACCGGTTCCG
>DASXGY010000239.1:0-3861 GCA_036488835.1 Acidobacteriaceae bacterium | reverse complement strand
CTGTTTCACATCAGCAAGTACATCTCGGTGCCGGTGTGCGCGCTACTGGTGTGGCTGCTGGCGGTGCGCGGCGACTACAAGAGCGTGGAGAAGGTCTTTCTTGCGGCCAGCGTTTTTTATATCGCCTACATCATCACCGGGGTGCTGTCGGGTCCAAGCTGGCGCGAGGCCATGCTGGCGACGGTCAAGGTGCCGACGACGAATGTGTGGCATACGCCGGGCTATATCTCGATGACGATTGCGGTGATCGGCACCACGATTGCACCGTGGATGCAGTTTTATCTGCAATCGTCGGTAGTGGAGAAGGGCGTTGCGGTGAAGGACTATGCGGCGTCGCGGCTGGATGTGATTGTCGGGTCGATCTTCACCGATGTGGTGGCGTGGTTCATCGTGGTGGCGTGCGCGGCGACGCTGTATGCGCATGGGGTTGGGCCGCTGAACGTGCCGGCGGATGCGGCGGAGGCGATGAAGCCGCTGGCCAAGGAATACGCCTATCTGCTGTTTGCCGTCGGTCTGTTCAACGCGTCGTTCTTTGCGGCTTCGGTGCTGCCGCTCTCGACTGCTTATACGGTGTGCGAGGGACTGGGCTTTGAGTCTGGTGTGGATAAGAAGTTCAACGAGGCGCCGGTCTTTTACTGGCTGTACACGCTGCTGATCGCGGGCGGCGCGGCTGTGGTGCTGCTGCCGCACATCCAGCCGATGAAAGTAGTGGTGGATACGCAGGTGCTGAGCGGCGTGTTGCTGCCAGTGATCCTGGTGATGATGCTATTGCTGATCAACCGCAAGGACCTGATGGGACGCTTCGTCAATCCGCGATGGATGAATGTGATTGCGTGGGCGACGGCGGCGGTTGTGGTGGTGCTGTCGGTGGCGCTGATGTTTGTGAGCTGAGGATTTGCCATCCAGGCAGATGCGCCTGCGGCGCGTGATATTCAGTTCGCTCCGTTGTCTCTCACGTTGGCTGTTGTGGTTTCCCGCGGATGAACTGCAGTTCCTTCGCTTCGCTCAGGATGACACCAACGAAAAATCTTCCGACTTGCTACAAGAGCTTGCCTGCGGCAAGGTCGCGGACGAGATTGCGGTCGGCGGTGACGAAGTCGTACTCCGGCAGATGGCGCAGGGGGCACCAGCGGACGTCCTGGAAGATGAGATTGGTAGCCTCGCCGGTGTATTCCCGGACGAGAAAGAATTGCAGATCGACGGCTCCGCCGCTGCGGTAGTTGTGGCGGATATGGGCGACGAGGGTGCCGACCACGGCGTCGATGCCGAGCTCCTCTTTGAGCTCGCGGCGCAGCGCCTCCTCGGCGGTTTCACCCGGCTCCATCTTGCCGCCGGGAAACTCCCACTTGGAGCCGAGCGGCTGGTCGGGACGGCGCTGACAGATCAGCACCTCGTCTCCGCGCAAGATCAGGGCGGCGGAGACGGCGCGCACCGTCTTGATCTCGTTGTGCGGCTCGGCAGTCTTGTCGATGTTCGATGCGGTTTCCGCATCTGTCTTTTGCGGGTCCGTCACTTGATCCTTGGGCACTTGATCCCTAGATGGTAATTCCAGCGCTCGCGACTGTATGGAAAGTGCGAGGTCTTTCCTTTGCATCGTATAGGGAGGGATGGAGCGCGGCGGCAAGTGCGCGCAAGCCAAGCAGAATGCTGGGTGCGGGGCTGTTGAGCCACTCGTCTGCAATGCAGAAGATGCGGCCTTGCCGCACAGCGCTCAGGTGCTGCCAGCCGCGCCGTTCAATGACACGCTCGAGCGGCACGCGATCCCCCGCGCCGCACCAGCAGAAGACCATCGCGTCGGGATCGGCGGTAGCGACGGCTTCCGCAGTGGTCTGCTTTGCGGCGTCGCCGAGGAATTGTCCGCCGGCGGCTTCGACCAGCTCCGCGACCCAGGGCTGCGAATGGATGAGCGGCTTGCCCCACTCTTCGCAATAGACGATGGGACGTGGTCCGCCACCTGCAGTCTTCGCGCTGGTTGAGGCGATCTCCTGCTGCATTTCGGCGATGACCGCTTCTGCTTCTTCCACGCGATGCACGATGGAGCCGATGAGGCGGATGTCTGCGTAGATATGGGCGAGTGTGTGAGGCGCCAGCGAGACGACGGGGCACCCGGACTTGAGCAGTGCGGCGAGCGACTCCATGCGATAGGGCACGCAGGCGAGAACGAGGCTGGGCTGCGCGGCGAGGATCTCCTCCGTGGTGCAGGACCAGGAGTCCTTGACGATGGTGATGGGGCGCCCGGCCAGCGCGGGCACGGCTTCTACGCAATAGCGGGTGCAGGCGACCAGTGTGTCGAGCGCCCCGAGGCGATCGAGGATGATGCTGATGCTGGGCTGCAGGGCAGCGATGCGCAGGCCGGCGTTTGAGGACATCGGCGGCCTTAGCGCGCGCCTTCGGCGATGGCGGCCGGGATGAAGACCGGCCAGTTGCGTTGGCCGGCGATTTCGAGCAGAGCCGGCGTTGGATTGACCGCGAATGGGGCACGGGCGAGCGCGAGCATGGCGGCGTCATGGATGGAATTGCCGAAGACGACGTCCGGCTGCGCGCGGTCCACACGCTGGAGGGAGAGCGCCTTGCCCTCGTCTGTGGGGACATCGATGAGGGTGCTGGTGATGCGTCCGTTCAGGACGGCGACGCGTGCGGCGAGGATGCGCTCGGGTGGGATGCCAAAGTCGCGGACGCCTTCCTCGATGACCCAGTTGTTGGTGGAGCTGACGGCCCAGATCTCGCAGCCGGCGGCGCGGAGATCGGCGACGAGGCGCTGCATTTCGGGAAAGATGTGGGGTTGAACCTGGCTGCGGAAGAAGGTGGCGGCGGCACGGTAGAGCTCGGTTTCTTCGAGGCCAGTGTAGAGTTGCACCATCTCTCCGCACATGGCGAGTTCGGAGATCTCGCCGGTGCGATAGAGGCGGTAGCGGGAATCGATCCAGTCGGCGGCATTGCGGGAGACGAGTCCGGTTTTGATGGACCAGAGCATGAAGCCGTAGCCGGCGTCGCCGCTCCACAAGGTCCCGTCGCAATCGAAGACGGCGGTGCGCGGCCCGAGCCCGAGGACGGCGCGGTGGAAGTCGGCGGCAGACAGGTGTGCAGGTAGAGTCTGGGTCAAGCGTGCTCCTGCTTCCATGATAAAGGTTTACGCAGAAGGCACTGTAAATAGCAGGAGAACGAGGAGGCCGGATGCGGGAGCATTTTTCCTGTAGGTATAGACGGGCCAGCAAAGGCTCTGTTGGCTTTTCTTTAAGGAAAAGCCACGTCGAGTGGATCTTCGCGCCACAGAGCAGCAGGAAAAATGCCCGGGGCAAAACGTGGCTGGTGGCTGCAGTGCTGCTGGCTGCAGTGCTGATGATGAATAGCGCGGCGTGGGCGCAGGCCTTCAACGGCATGGACCGCAACGATTATCCCGGCGACACCATGCTGGGGGCGCTGCATAAGTCCTTCAGCTATACGAGCTATTGGCTGAATGTGCCTCCGGGAGAAAAAGCCAACACCTGGACGGGGAAGCGCGTTGTGCTGCGGGATCGCGGCTTCGGTTTCATGCTGCTGTGGAATGGGCGGCTGGACAAAGAATTAAAAGCGAAAGATGCGGCGTCGATGGGGCGCAGCGATGCGGCGGCTGCTGTAGCGGCGGCAGAGCATGAGGGATTTCCAACGGGCGCGCTGATCTTTCTCGATCAGGAAGAAGGCGGACGGCTGTTGCCGGAACAGCTTTCCTATGTGCTGGCTTGGGTGGATGCGGTACGCCGCGCGGGCTGGAAGGGCGGCGTGTACTGTTCGGGATTGGCGGTATCTGGGCTGCCGGTGGATGACGGCAACGGCGGGACCATCACAACGGCGCAGGATATCGAGCGACAGGCAGGGTCGTGG
>DASXGY010000211.1:0-7057 GCA_036488835.1 Acidobacteriaceae bacterium | reverse complement strand
CGGGCATCGCGCGCGCGCAGTTGCAGCGTGGCCGTCTGGTGCGGCACCTGCGGAATCCAGCTCCCCACCAGCGAGGGCTCCTGATCAAATCTCGTCACCGTCGCGTTGGCATATTGATAGCCGCCCACCACGCTCAGCCAGCGCAGCGCCTGCCACTCGCCATCCAGTCCCACGCCACGGCTGGCAATCTGCCCCAGGTTCGCGCGCTGTTTGGTGATGGTCGTAGGCGTCGTGCTGATCGTCAGCGCGGTGATCGGCCGGTTCACGATGGTCCAGAAGTAGCTCGCGCGCACGGTAGTGTTCCATCCCGCGGGCGTCAGCACCACGCCCGTCTCCCAGCCGGTCGCACGCTCGGAGCGCAGGCTGTTGTTCTTCAGCGTCAGCTCCTGGCCTACCTGCCCATTGCGATACAGCTCGTTCTCCGTCGGCGATCGGTAGGCGCGAAAGCCCATCGCCGTGACTGCCAGCGACGGCCCCAGCCGCCGCACCACGCCCAACCGCGGATTCGCCACCGTCTCGGTTACCTGTGGCAGCGGACCCGGCGTCGGCAGCGTCTGCACCGCATCAAAGTTCTGGAAGTGGTCAATGCGGCCGCCCGCGCTCAGCGTCCACTGCCGCGGCGTCCACACCGCCTCGCCATACACGCCGGTCTGCCGCTGCCGCGCGGAGAGCAAGGTCCGCACTCCGGTGATCGTCGCGATCTCATTGTCCTCGCCGCGCACATCGCGCACATCCGCGCCGCCCAGCACCACGAGTCGCGCTCCAAGCGGCTGTGTCCAGCGTGCCGCCGCGCCCAGTTGATCGCTCGGCGTCTGTGCGAACCGGGTCAGCGTCTCCACCGTTCGCGTCGCGTTTACGGAAGAGAAGCTCTGCCGGAAATGCTCCGCGCTGCCGTAGCCGCGCAGCAGCAGCGATCCGCCTTGCGCCGCAGCCGGCGACCAGTCCAGCCCCGCCTCGTAGCGCCACAGCCGGGTGCCGTTGCTCGTCAGCGGCGTGCCATTGCTGCGCGCCCCGTTCAGCACGTTGCCCAGCAGAAATGCCCGTCCGCCGCTCCAGTCCCGCTCGCCCAGCACGCGTCCGTTCTGCGCATGCACGTTCGAGTGGATGTCCACCGGCCCGCGCTGCTCCGGCGCCACCAATATGTAACCGTCGGTAAGCACAACCCCGCCCGTCGCCAGCCCCGACCATCCGCCCCCGTTGGCATTCCTGACGGTCCCGCTCAGCAGCGCCGCCTCATCGAAGGTATGGAACGACCCCTCGCTCGACATCAGCTCCGCGTGGTTGCGCTCCGCCGTCACCGGCAGTATCTCCACCACGCCGCCAATCGCGCTGGAGCCGTACAGATCGCTCGCGCCGCCGCGCACTACCGTCACATCGGCAATGCTCAGCTCCGGCATCTCGTCCCAATAAATCCATCCGCCAAAGGCATCGTTCAGCGGAATCTCGTTCACCAGCACCAGCGTGCGGCTCGCTGCGGTCGAACCCAGTCCGCGCAGCGACACGCCCTGCGAGGTGGGGTTTGCCACCAGCGAGCTTGAGCGCCGGAACAGTTCGAAGCCCGGCACCTGCCGCAGGCGATCATCCAGCGTCACCGGCGCCGCGCTTCGCAGCTCCTCGCCCGTCACCAGCCGCACACTCGCCGGGCTCGCAGTGTCGGCCAGCGGCGTCCGGTAGGCAGTCACGGAAATATCCTCGTGCGCCGCCAGCGGCTGAAGCACGACGTGCTCCGCCGTCTCCGCCTTCACCTCCGCCGCCGCAAACGATGCCGCCTCCACCCGAATCACCGCCCCATCGGCAGCGCAGGGAAGTACAAATTGCCCCTCCGCCCCACTCTTTGCCGTCACCGTGCCAGCGGTCAGCGCTGCTCCGGCAATCGGCGCGCCCGAGCCGTCCACCACCGTCCCGCGCACATCCGCCGTACCCGCCCCGCAGGGCTGCGCCGCGCAGGTCAGCGAAAGCGACAGCATAGCCGCCACCAGACACGCAGCTCCCCTTTCGTTTCTCGCATTTGGGCGCATGGTAGATCATCCCATGCCGCGCAAGTCCTTTCCTGCTCAATGCCGGCTGCCCGCGCGAGCCCCGGGCCACTCACCATGCCGGCAGCGCGCTCGCCGCCGCAGCAGCGAAGCAAACCTGATCAAGGTGCCCCACATCTCGCCCCGCACCTCAAAGAGATGTGGGAGTCAGGGCTTTCTCGCGCGAACCTCGTCATCCTGAGCGCAGCGAAGGACCTGCAGTCTCTTTGCGTTGCACATTCGCTCAATGTGAGCGACCAAAGGAAGCAAACGCCACAAAACGCGCCAAAGGCGCAATCGCCCGGACGGCCCACTCCCCTTGACGGGATAGGAGAGCGCGGCGTACTCTCCTATCCGCAATAGGAGAGACCATGACCAAGTCGGTCGAACTCCCGCAGGGCGCACTCGAGATGCTGATCCTCAAGGGAGTCTCGCTCGGCCCGCTGCACGGCTATGGCATCCTGCTGCGCATCCAGCAGATCTCCGGGGAGCGCCTGGAAATCCTGCAAGGCTCCTTCTACACCGCCATCTATCGCCTGGAGCATCGCGGCTGGATCGAAGGCGAGTGGGGCGAGTCGGAGAACAATCGCCGTGCCCGCTTCTACTCGCTCACCCGCTCTGGCCAGCGTCAGCTCAAGTCCGAGACGGCGAAGTGGACCAACATGGCCGCCGTCGTCGCCAGCATTCTCGACAAGAACTCGGACGAGCTATGAGTTTCCTCGACGCAATGCGCAAATTGTGGCGCCGCGTCGCGCCGCGCAACCACAGCGACGTCGAAGAAGAACTTCGCTCCAACCTCGAGGCTTACCAGGAAGACCTCATCCATCGCGGCCTCACTGCCGAAGAGGCGCAGCGCAAAGCGCGCATCGATCTCGGCCAGCCTGCCACACAGAACGAGACATACCGCGCCGCCGTCGGCCTCCGCATCTTCGACGAGCTCGGCGGCGATCTCCGCTACGGTCTCCGCGCTCTCGGCCGCAATCCCGGCTTCGCCGCCGTCGCCGTGCTCTCACTCGCCCTCGGCATCGGCGCCACCACCGCCATGTTCTCGCTCATCTACGCCGTGCTGCTTCATCCCTTTCCCTATGCGGACGCGGATCGCATCATGAATCCCGCCATCATCGACGACCAGCATCCCGATGAGCCGCGCTGGTTTGCGATGACCAGGCCGCAGTTCGAAACATTGCGTCAGTCGCCTGTTATCCAGAGCCTGCTCGGCTTCGCGGAAGCTAATATGGAGATCACCGGCGGAGCCATCCCCGAGGATGTCCTCGGCACCTATCTCACCGGCAACGCCGAAAGCTTCTTCGGTGTCCCCGCGCTGCTCGGCCGCGGCATCGAGCCCTTCGACGATCAGGGACCCGGCCAGCACGTAGCCGTGCTCAACTACAAATTCTGGCAGCGGCACTTTGCTGGCGACCCTCACGTCGTCGGACGCACGATCGAGCTCGACCACGTCCCCTACACCATCGTCGGCATCATGCCCCGCACCTTCGCCTTCAATGACACTACCGGCGTCGGCGATATTTACCTGCCGCGCAGCCTGCTGCGCGACACCGTGAACCCACCTGTCACCTCGCCCTACGTCCCGTGGATCAAGCTCAGACCGCATGTCACGCCCGCCGCGGCTGATGCCGCCCTCACCTCCTTTGTCAGTGTCTTCGCCAAGCAGACGCCGGGACACTTTCCCGAGAGATGGCATCTCCAGCTCCAGCCCATCATCGTCCCGTTCCAGCAGAACACCGGTCGCACCCTCATGCTTCTGTTTGCCGGTGTTCTCCTTCTGCTCATCATCGGTTGCGCCAACTGTTCCATTCTTCTCCTCGCCCGCGGCCGCGCGCCAGCATGAGCTTGCCGTGCGCACTGCAGTGGGCGCCAGCCGTTGGCGCATCGTTCGCCAGTTGCTCGTCGAAGCCATCGTCATCTCCTTCGCTGGCGCGATCCTTGGCGTCGCTGCGTCCTACTGGCTCGCAAGATTGCCGATGCAGATCTCGCCCAGTTCCTTCCCGCAGGAATCCTTCATCCGCATCAACCTCCCCATCCTCGCGTTCTCGGTCGCGCTCGCACTGCTCTCCGGTCTGCTCTTCGGCCTCGTCCCCGCGCTGCGTCTCTCGCGGCCCGATCTCGCCCGCGCCCTCCCATCGCGCCAACAGGGAATCTCAGCCGCGCCGGCCAAACACCGCTGGAGCGCGCTCATCGCCGCGCAGGTCGCGCTCACCCTCCTGCTCATGGCCACCGCCGGCACCGCCATCCGCAGCTTTCTTCAGCTCACCGCGCTTCCCGTTGGCTACAATCCCGATCACGTCATCCAGATCGGCATCGTGCTGCCCTTCCACAACGCGCAGCGATGGGGCGCCATCCAGTCGCGCGAAGCTCGCACCGCATACCTCGACCAGATCCAGCAGAAGATCGCCGCCGTGCCCGGTGTCCGCAGCGTCTCCATCGGGCCGCCTCCGCCCTATAGCGGACAGCAGATGACCATCGATGTCTCTGGCAGCAGCGATCGGCAAACACAGGAGGCCCGCGTCCATTTCGTTAGCCCGGAGTACTTCGCCACTCTCCAGCTCCCGCTACGTCGCGGCCGCATCTGGGACGCAACCGAAAATGCGCGCGGCGATTTCGTGGCCGTGGTCAACCAGAGCTTCGTCCGTCGCTACTGGACGAAGATTGATCCGCTCGGCCGCCACCTTCGCATCACCGGCATGCACACTGTCGGCCCTCTCGATGCCATCTCCGCGCAAAGCACAGGCTGGCGCAACGTCATCGGTGTCGTTGGCGATGCCCGCGACGACGGCGTCGACCGCCCCGTCGCTCCTGCCATCTACATCCCCTACACCGTGCTCATGGCTCCCTTCGATCAGTTCCTCATCCGCACTCAGGACGATCCGCTTGCCTACATGCACACCATCCGCGCCGCCATCGCCACCGTCGCTGCAGACCAGCAGGTCGCCAACGGCGTCTTCACTCTCAAGGAAGCCATCCACCGCGACGCACAATACAGCCGCCAGCGTCTCTTCTCCATCCTCTTCGGTGTCTTCTCCGCCATGGCGCTCGTCCTTGCCCTCGTCGGCATCTTCAGCGTCGTCGCCTACAGCGTCGCGCAGCGCACCACGGAGTTCGGCGTTCGCCTCGCGCTCGGCGCACCGCGTTCGCATGTCCTCTGGGTCGCCGCGCGTATCGCTCTCATCAGCACTGCCGCCGGCATCGCTGCCGGCCTCGCGCTCGACAGCTTCCTCGGCGCCCTCCTAGCCCACTGGATGCAAAACGCCTTCGCCGCAGACAGTCTGCTTGTCGCAGCTGCGCTCCTTGCCCTCAGCGCACTCCTCGCCTGCGCACTGCCCGCCCGCCGCGCCACCAACGTCCCACCCGCCGAAGCCCTCCGCTACGAATAAAGCGGACGCGCCACACTCAACGAGATGTGGGACTCGCGCGAACCTTGTCATCCTGAGCGCAGCGAAGGACCTGCAGTCTCTTTGCGTTGCACATTCGCTCATCGTGAGCGACAACGGAGCGAACCAGCAAAACGCGCCAAAGGCGCACCCGCCCGTGCGGCCAGCACCGGCCAGCACTTAGAGGTGCAGCACGCGCGGCAGATTCCAGTGCCACGCCACGCTCACCATGCGCAGCAGAAAGCACGCGGCGCCCCCGGCCAGCATCGCCACGGCGCGCGGCGCCTTCGCCTTCAGCGCCAGCACCATCACCAGGCCGCCCAGCAGCGCCGCGGAGGCGTACACATCCCGGTGCAGCACGCCGGGTGATTTCGCCAGCAGCAGATCGCGCACCGTGCCGCCGCCCACACCGGTGATGCCGCCCATCACCACCGCCATCAGCGGATGCATTTTGTAGTCGAGCGCCTTCTCCGCACCGGCAATCGCAAACAGCGACAGTCCCGCCGCATCCAGCGTCAGCAGCAGTTGATCGGGAAGAATCCGCTCCCAGTAATAGAGCAGCGACGCTCCCGCCGCGCCCAGGATCGCGATCCCGATGTAGCGCCAGTCGCGGATCGCCGCCGGCGGCACCGCGCCAATCAGTACATCGCGGATGATGCCGCCGCCCACCGCGGTCACAAACGCCAGCACCAGCAACCCCAGCACATCCAGGTTGCCGCGGATGGCCGCCAGCGCGCCCTCCAGCGCAAACACCAGCGTTCCCAGCAGATCGAAGACGCTCAGCAGCGTATCCGAGTTGGTGCGCAGCCGCTCCGCAACAGTAGGCATGCACGGGAGTGTAACCGGTGCCGTTAAGAATATTCGCCGCTTTTGATGGCTGCGATCACCGTTTCCTTCGCAACGCCCGCCTGCTTCAGGACCTCGGCACTCTCAGACGTTTCGTCCGAGAGCGCCACCGCCAGCAAATGCAGCGGTTCAACATGTTGCACTTCTATCCGTGAAGGCGTCGTCGACCCGCCGCGCATCTCTTCGCTCCATTCCTTCGCAGCCATCAGCAAATGTTGCGCGCCATCCGAGAGTGGCATGTCGGCCGACCCCGGCAGAGGTTTCGCTTTTGGCAGCAGCGGTGCAAGCCCGCGCTGAATCACCGCGGCAGCTTCCACCGCAAGAAACGCCCGGTGTGCGGGTATCACGGATACGGCCACCCCCGGATCATTCCTCTCCGGCCATACTTGTCCATACTCTGCCTGGTCTTCGATCACCAGTGCCTCCATCAGGTCCTGCACTTCAATCGCGGCTGCGCCTCGCCGTCCCGCGAGCACGCGCGAGAAGAAGACGATCCTTCGCGACCTCTCCGAGAACGCCTCAAACATCTGTCACCCCGCCACGGAAGTCTAAACCGGCACTCCACCTAGGTGCTCCACATCTCGCGTTTGAGCTGCAGCGGTCGAGATCGATAAAAACTAACGTCAGCGGCCATCCTCGCCGCCATCGTCTACGGAGCCAGCGCCAGCGACCCGCTCGTGGTCTCGGCCGTCGTACTCACCATGCTCGCCACCGGCATCCTCTCCGCCGCACTGCCAGCCCGCCGAGCACTCCATATCGAGCCCGCATCCTTACTGCGCGAAGAGTGAAATTACGCGAAGAGTGAAC
>DASXGY010000159.1:0-3736 GCA_036488835.1 Acidobacteriaceae bacterium | reverse complement strand
GACGACACCGTCGCGCCACGCGGGCAGCACACCATGTCGGTCTTCGCGCAGTACGTCCCCTACACCTTCAACTCAGGCAGCTGGGACTCGCGTCGCGACGAAGTCCGCGCCCTCGCGCTGCGTTCCATCGGCCGTTTCTGCTCCAACATCGAGGGCCCCAACTCTGCCGTCATCGACGCCCAGGTCCTCGGGCCGCCGGACATCGAGCAGAAGGTCGGCCTCACCGGCGGCCACATCTTCCAGGGCGAATGCCTCCCGCCCTACATGTGGTCGAACCGCCTAGCTGCGCGCACACCCATGCACGGCTTCTACATGTGCGGCGCCTGCACTCATCCCGGCGGCTCTGTCATCGCCATCAACGGCCGCAACGCCGCCATGGCGGTCCTGGCCGATACGGCAACGCGAGTCACCCATCACCCCTCCCCCGATCGCAGCTTGCGAACGGTGGACACGCTTGGCTGATCTGGCCGCTCCGCCGATCCCATCCCCGGCTGACGGCCAATCCGGCGGACCTGAGCTACTGAAGCGCTCGCTCGGCCTTCGCGACCTCACGGTCCTCTTTGTCCTCACCACACTCAGCATCCGCTGGATCGCCACCGCTGCCGCCGCCGGTCCTGGCACGCTCCTGGTCTGGGTCGGCGGCCTGCTCTGCTTCTTTCTCCCACTTGCCGTCAGCGTGCTCGCGCTCGGCACTCGATTCCCGGAGGAGGGCGGCATCTACATCTGGACGCGCGAAGCCTTTGGCGACCGCACTGCTTTCGTCACTGCATGGACGTACTGGATGTCCAATCTCCCGTACTTCCCCGGCATCCTCTACTTCGGGGCGAGCACGCTGCTGGTTGTCTTTGGAGCACGCGGCCATGCGCTCGGAGGGAGTGCCACGTGGCACATGGGATTCGCGGTCTTCTGGCTCGCAGTGATCGTCGCGCTGAACATACGCGGCATCGAGGCGGGTAAATGGCTGAACAATATCTGCTCAGTCGGTAACTGGGTTCCTGTGCTCGTCCTTGTGCTTCTGGCGGCGGTAGTCGCGGCGCGCTACGGATCCGCCACGCATTTCACCCAAGCCGCCTTCGTACCGCACCTTACCTTCCGGAATGCTATCTTCTGGTCCACCATCGTCTTCGCATTCGCGGGTTGCGAAGCGGGCTCCATGATGGGCGACGAAATCCGAGATCCACGGCGTACCCTGCCGCGGGCTATGCTTCTCGCTGGTCTCATCGTTACCGTGGCATACATCGCCGGCACTGCGGCCATGTTGGTTGCTTTACCCGGCGATGCTGTCTCCGGTCTGGACGGATTCGTTCGCGGCATAGCGCAGTTGTGCGACCGCATGTCCCTTCCCTGGCTCTCCCCCGTCGTTGCCGTATTGGTCGCGCTCAGCGCGGTGGGTGGCGCCGCTGCATATCTTGCAGCGACTTCGCGTCTGCCGTTTGTCGCGGGTCTCGACCGATGCCTGCCTGCCGCCTTCGGATACATTCACAAGCGCTATCGGACACCCTGGGTAGCCATCCTGGTCTATGGACTGGCCGGCATCGCGGTCGCCATTCTCGGCCAAGCGGGCACGAGCGTGCGCGGCGCTTACGACGTGCTCGTGAGCCTCACGGTTATCACAACGTTCCTGCCTTTCCTCTTGCTGTTCGCGGCACTGATCCGCCTCGCTGTGCGGGGCGCTATCCACAACTATCCCCTGCCCGGAGGAGCGCCTGTCGCCGTAGCCCTCGCCGGCATCGGATTTCTTGCCACCGCTGCCACCATCGTCCTCTCCGCCATCCCATCACCGGACGACGCCCACCCAGCTCTCGCCGTAGCCAAAGTCCTGCTCTCCACACTGGCCATCCTCCTCACCGGTCTCGTTGTCTTCGCAATCGGCCGCCGCAGAAAGGTCCTCGCCCGCACCTGAAGGACACCTGTCCTCCACAATCCATGCGCATCTGTGGATTCGCTGCAAAGCCGGTACCCAATCTTCCCACCGTGGAAAACCAAACCGAACCATCGCCGCTCCCCGCACGGTTCCTGCCCATATTTCCACGCATCCACGAAAGCGGCATTGCGCATCGCACGTCCCTGCCTGTGGACACCGTTGGAGATTCGGACTGCTCCCAGCGCCCTATCGGCCGGTTCTCCAGCACTCCCACATTCGTACCGTCCCGATTTGGAAATCCCGCACCAGCCCCACGCTCAACGTCCATGCGGTTTCGCCGCGCATTCCCACTTCCCCACAGCAAACGACTACGACGGCTATCTATACAAACCTGTTTATGTACTTCGTAGTAGCCGTCATTCCCGCAACGATTTGTTCCCGTGTACAGCAGGGCATTTTGAACGCTCTGTTGGACCTGTTGCTCGGTTGCCCACAAAGCCAGGCGTGACTGACACCGGAAGTGAGCGACCGGAGGAAGCGAACCCAGCGAAGCGCGCCAAAGGCGCTATTGCCCGGACGGCCAGTCCGATTTCCCGCGAAAACGCCTAGCTTTCCACGCATCGCCCGCCCGTAAAATGGGACAGTTCGGATTCCTGCCCTCCTACCATGCGTCTGGTGTAGAGTGTGGGCAATCCATTCACGACCGCACTCCAAAGGGAGCCGTCACATGCCCGGCGTAGGACTCGAAGCAGACAAGCACACCGTTCAGGGATTCGCCATGGAGATCTCCGTCAGCAAGCAGGAGTTGCTCCGTGAGCTCACCGCCACTCAGTCCGTCGTCGAACGCAAGACCACTATCCCCATCCTGTCGAACTTCCTGCTCGAAGCCGACGAGGCCGAAGGCCGCCTCACCATCACCGCCACGGATCTCGACCAGTCCATCAAAACCTCCTGCAGTGCCAAGGTGAAAAAGCCCGGTTCCTGCACCATTCCCGCGCGCAAGCTCTACGACTACATCAAGCTGCTGCCCGACGGCGATATCTCCATCAAGCTCCAGGACAACCACTGGGTGCAGATTCGCTCCGGCCGCTCCAACACCAAGATGGTCGGCATGGCCCGCGCCAACTTTCCCCAGGTACCGGAGTTCCCCTCCGTCTCCTCCGTCGCGCTGCCCGTCGCCACCTTTCGCAGCCTGATCTCCAAGACCATCTTTGCCATCTCCAACGAGGAGTCGCGCTACACGCTGAACGGCGCGCTGCTGATTCTCAAGCCGGAGTCGCTCGCCATGGTCGCCACCGACGGCCACCGTCTCGCCCACATCGAGAAGCAGGGCGAAAACCTGGGTGCTGTGCCCGGCGGCGAGAAGAAGACGCTCATCCCGCGCAAGGCGCTGGCCGAGCTGCAGTCCTTGCTGGCGGATGTAGACACCAAGGACAAAGAGCAGGCCAAAGTCGAGTTCGCCGACGACGAGAACCAGCTCTTCTTCCGCATCGGCAAGCGCGTCCTCACCTCGCGCAAGCTCACCGGTCAGTTCCCCAACTACGAAGCCGTGCTGCCGCGGGACAACAACAAGTTCATCATCATCCGCTCGGAAGATCTCTCCAGCTCCATCCAGCGCGTCGCGCAATTCGCCGACGAGCGCTCCGGCGCCATCAAGATTCGACTGGAGCAGAACGAGCTGCGTATCTCCAGCTCTTCCACCGAATCCGGCGAGTCGGAAGACACCATCGAGGCGCCGTACCAATTCGATGCGCTCGTGGTCGGCTTCAACTCCGCCTACATGCTCGACTTCCTCAAGGCCATCGGCAACACCGGCGAAGTCCGCCTCGAATTCAAAGACGCCCAGTCCGCCGGCCAGATGCGCCCGGAAGA
>DASXGY010000161.1:0-8153 GCA_036488835.1 Acidobacteriaceae bacterium | reverse complement strand
CGGCATCAGGTACTCGAACATCGTGCCCGTCCACGAGATCAGCGCCGGGCGTCCATACGCCACGGTGTGGATGCGGCCCAGCTTGAACCAGCTCTGCTGCGAGGCGTCCCCCCGTGCCACTGCGACAAACGCGCCGATGCGTGCCTCCGAGCACAGCAGGTCGTAGCAGGCCTTGTGCAGCTCCTCCTGCTCCACCATGTAGCCGATGGAGAGGATCTGCCGCGACGGCTCGATCAAAAAGGCGAAGTCCATCGCCGCCACACACTGCTCGGCACGCTGCGCCAGCAGCGTCAGCTTCTCCACCAACGCGGCCTGCCGCTCGCGCGCCGCAGCCAGCAGGACACGCAGCTTGTCGATCAGGTAGGTCTCTGCCTGGTCGACCACATTGCCCGACCACGCGCGCTGCAGCCGCCCATTCAGGTCGTCGATGTAAGCAACGCCGCGCGCAATGGCAACCGTTCCGTCATCCTTGAGCACCGATTCCAGCGGCAGATACTCGCGGTCCAGCCACGGCCGGTAATCGCGCACCAGCCAACACACCGCCTCGACGCGCCGCAGCAACTCGGCCAGCCACCACTCGCCCTCGCTGTGTGTTTTGTCGGTCAGCGGGAAGGCCTGTCCTTCCGCGCCGCGAATCCTGTCGAACGCCGGAGACAACTGCGCCGCGAAACACCAGTCAATCCACGCCCGCAGCTCATCGCTCTCCGGAGTCGGCGCCAGTTCCGCCGGCAGCGCATCCAGCGTGGCCAGCAACGCAAGCTGATCGCGAATGCCCGACCACAGCCGCGTGTCCAGCAGCGGTTGCAGCAGCATCGCTTCTGCGCCGGAACGCAGCGTGTAGAACGATGCCGCCAGGTTCCCGCTGTCTACCGACGAAACCACCCGCGGCGGAATCGGCTCGAGCGTGCGCGTGTCGTACCAGTTGTAGATGTGGCCGTTGCGCTTCTCCATGCGATCGAAAGTGTCCAGGCTGGAGTGGCTCAACCCCACGAACTCAGGCACCGTCAGATAGCCGAAGGTGTGCGCCGCCTGCCGCCCGTTCAGCAGCAATCCGAAATTGGTAGGCGAAACGCGCGCTGCCTCGAACAGCTCATCCTCCTCCACGTTGTCCGGTACCAGGTAGTTGTGCGCCGGGCCGCCGTACTCGTAGAAGAAGCGCCAAGTGCGCAGCGCCATCTCGCGCAGGAACTCGTGCTGCTTCGCGGTCAGGCGCTGCCGGTCGTCCTGCGGTGGCGCGTTCAGCCACGCTGTTATCGCGCTCTCGAAGAGCCACAGCACCAGCAGCGGCGTAGCCACCAGCAGCGACTGCTTGTGCACCACGGCAATCAGCAGAGCAATCCCGATAGTGAAGAGCGGCGTCGCCTGCAGATAGCGATCGACCGGCGTCGTCTTGCCGCCGGTCGACTCGGCCTGTGCCGCCGTCTCCCATTCCAGCAGTCTCTGCCCGGTGATAAAGCGGCGCACCAGCGAGCGGATGATCGCGTCCAGCGCCATCAGCATCTGGTGCGGCAGGAATGCCAGGTTGATCAGCGTAATCGTCAGGTTCTGCCCAAAGCCGACGAACGCCTCCTGCACCTCACCCTTCTGCGGGCTGGCCCATGCCCGTCCCACGCTGAACACCAGCGACACCAGGCTCGGCGCGAACAGCAGCACCAGCGTCACCACAGTCCAGTAGAGCGGTCCCCCCGGCAGCCCCAGCCAGCCCGCCACCAGCAGGATCAGCGTCAGCGTCTCCACCAGCGAGCGCCGCAGGTTATCGAAGATCTTCCAGCGCGAGATATTCGAGATCGGATTCTTCACCATGCGGCCGCTCTCGTCCGGCACCTTGCTGAAGAGCCACTGCGCAATCTGCCAATCGCCCCGCACCCAGCGGTGTTGCCGCCGCCGGTACGCGCTGTAGTGCGAGGGATAGTCGTCGATCACCTCGATATCCGTGGCCAGACCGGCGCGCGCATACGCGCCTTCGATCAGGTCGTGGCTCAGCAGGGAATTGCGCGGGAAGCGCCGGTCCAGCACGGCGTGCAGCGTATCGACTTCGTAGATGCCTTTGCCGGTGAAGATGCCTTCGCCGTAAAGATCCTGATAGGCGTCCGAGACCGCACGCGTGTAAATGTCGAAGCCCGTCTGCCCGGAGTAGATCGCCGCCAGCCGCGAGCGCGATGCCGAATGCACGCTGACGCCCACGCGCGGCTGCAGAATGCCGTAGCCTTCAGTCACGATGCGCGATTCCGCATCGATCACCGCGCGATTCAACGGATGCGTCATCGCCCCCACCATCGCGTGTGCCGTGCCCCGCGGCAGTTGCGTGTCGGAATCCAGGGTGATGACGTAGCGCACTGTGCGCAGCACCTCCATATCGCCGATCTTCACCGGGAAGCTGTCGAACTCGCCGCGGATGAACTTGTTCAGGTCCAGCAACTTGCCGCGCTTGCGCTCCCAACCCATCCACACGCCCTGCCGTGCGTTAAAGATGCGGTGCCGGTGCAGCAGGTAGAAGCCGCCGCCCTGTCGGCTCTCGTCCTTCTTGCTCTCTTCCTCTTTGTTCTTGCCGGTCTTGCTTCCGTAGCGAGCGTTCAGATTGTTGATCAGCCCCACCGCCAGCTCCACCAGCGGGTCGGTATCGTTCGGCCGCGGCCGCGATACCGAATCCGGCAGATCGCTCAGCAGCGCGAAGTGAAGATTCCGATCCTGGTTGGCCAGATAACGCACCTCCAGATCTTCGATCAGCCCACGCACCTGCTTCTCATTCAGCAGCAGCGTAGGAATCGCCACCAGCGTAGCGAACTCCCGCGGCAGGCCCTTGGGAAAGTCGAGCTTTGCCAGGCCTGTCGCCTTAAAAAGGGCGGCTACGGTGTTGTTCATCAGGTCCACCGCACCCTGCGCCGTCGGGATGAGCAGGAAGAGAAACGCTGCCGTCAGCCCGCCCAGGATCGAGTAGTTCGGCACCAGCGGCACCATGATCGCGCCGATCAGGACCACCGTCAGCAGCAGGATCCCCAGGATGTAAACGTCGTCGGCATTCCGCTTCGCGAAGAGGCGGATGCGATCGATCCATCGTGGCCGGTAGGCAATCTCGGCCGCCAGCAGAGGAAATCCCTTATCGATCAGGTAATAGCCCACATGCGCGCGCCGCGCCGCCATGCGCGGCACAGTATTCGCAGGCGTCGGACGCTGGGCCAGCTCCAGCGCGGCCTGCGCGACCTCAAGCTCCGATTTGTCGGAGTACCGCGCAACCTCCGAAACCCGCTCCCGGTAGCGCTCGCGGCTGTCGAAGTCCATCTGCGGATACGCGCCTATGGGATCCCGCCGCAGCACGGCGTTGAAGACCACCAGTCCCTCGATCATCTGCGCCCAGTTCGCGTAGATCGCATTACGGATGCCATCGAAGCGCGCCGCCAGCAGTCCTTGCGCGTCCAGGTCGAAGGCCGCCGGATCGTCAATCTGTATTCTGGCCTGGGTCAGCACCTCTTCCACCAGCAGGAACTTGACCGCGGTAGGAAAGGCCCATAGTTCGCGCAGCGTCAGCGGATCGGCCTTCTGCACCTCTTCCAGGAACCAGACCACCCAGTCGCCCTCCCAGCGCGACTCGGCTGCCTTCAGATACGTATCCGCTACGGTGACAATGCGCGGCTCGTCGCCCTCGCGCGGGCGCACCACCACCGGCAGATGTGCCAGCCGCCGCCGGATGGAATACATCTCATCGAGCGCAGACTGCAGCAGCCGCGGATTCTCGCGCAGCTCGAGCAACGGATCCAGCGGTTCGCCCGGCGTGTAGGTGGGCATCGGCCGCCGGTCCAGCTCGTTGAACACCTGCCGATAGGTCGACTGTGCGGCCGTGATGCGTCGGCTGAAGATGTCGCCCTGCGGTGCGCGCGCTACGTGCCACTCTTGGGAGGCCACCAGCGCCGCCCGCCGCATCTGCTCTTCCGTCCGCTCGATCTTCGGCGCCGCCACTTTGGCCACCACTGGCAGCTCCGCCTCCACCAACGAGTCCGCGGGAATCTTCGCCTCCACTGTCTCGCTTGCCGGCAGCTCCGCCGCCTCGGCCACCACCGGCGGCTCCGCCCCTACCATCGAGTCTGCGGGAATCTTCGTCTCCACTGTCTCGCTTGGCGACAGTTCCGGCTTAACTATCCATTCCGCGGGGATTCTCGCCTCCATCGTCTCGCTCGCCGGCGGCGCCGCCTCCATCGCACTCCGTTCCAGCGCAGTCGTCCCCGGAGGAACCGCCGCGGCATTGTCTGCCGCTGGCAGCGTCGGTTCTCTCACGTCATGCATGTCTTTTACTTTGTCCGTCATCGATAGCTCGCTGCCTGCATCTCGAACATCCCTGCGTATCGTCCTCCCAGCGCCATCAGCGCCGTATGTGTGCCTTCCTCCACCAATCTGCCGCCCTCCAGAACTACGATGCGGTCTGCCATCCGCACCGTCGAGAAGCGGTGCGAGATCAACAGCGCCATCTTGCCCTCGGTCAGTTCCGCAAAACGCTCGAAGACCTCCAGCTCGCTCCGCGCGTCCAGCGCCGCCGTAGGCTCGTCCAGGATCAGCAGTTGCGCGTCGCGCAGGTAGGCGCGGGCCAGCGCCACGCGCTGCCACTCTCCGCCGGAGAGCTCGACGCCGCCCTCGAAGCGCCGGCCCAGCATCTGGTCGTAGTGCCCCGGGAGTTTCGCGATCACGCTCGCCGCCAGGCTCTGCTCCGCCGCCAGCTCAATCTCGTTTTCGCTGTGGTCGCGTTCCACACGCCCCACACCAATATTGTCGCGCGCCGTCATCTCGTAGCGCATGAAGTCCTGGAAGATCACACCCATCTCGTGGTGCAGGTCGTCCAGGTCGTATTCGCGCAGATCCACACCGTCCAGCAGAATCTGTCCTTCAGTCGGGTCATAAAGCCGCGTAATCAGCTTCACGACGGTTGTCTTGCCCTGGCCATTCTCGCCGATCAGGGCAATGCGCTCGCCCGGCTGCAACCGAAAATTGAAATCCCGCAGCACCCGCCGTTCGGTTCCGGGATAGGCGAACGACACATTGCGAAAGTCGAAGCCCTGCTGGATCGGTCGCGGCACCTTCAACCCACCCACCTTCGACTCCACCGTCGGCTTCATCTCGAAGAAGGCCAGCAGGTCGGTCAGGAAGAGCGCCTGGTCGGCAACACCCGAGGCCAGCGAGAAGACCTGCTGCAGATTCGAGCTCGCCTGGATGATGGCGCCGGTCAACAGCGCATATACGCCGATGCTCGAGTAGTGGCCGCCGATGGCGCGCCAGATCACGAAGACATATGCCCCGTAGTAGCCCAGCGTTGCAATAATGCCCAGCAGGCCGCCGGCAATCAACTTGCGGCGCGACAGGTCAACGTTTTCCTGGTAGATCTGCTTCGAAAGCGCGTCGAAGCGGCCGGTGAAGAACTCGCTGAGGTTGAAGAGCTTCAGCTCTTTCGCGCCCTCGCGGCTGCCCGCGGTCTGCCGTAGATAGTCCATTTGCCGCTTGGCCGGCGTCTGGCGGAAGTTCAATGCGTAGCGCAGGAAAGCGAAGTGCGTCTCGCCCAGGAAAGTCGGCAGCACGCCCAGTGCCAGTAACAGCAGCAGCCACGGCGAGTAATAGAACAGAATGCTGGTCCAGATCACGGTGGTCAGGGTCTGCTGCAGCAGCCGGCCCATCTGCTGGATCATCGCCAGCCGGTCGGTAGCCTGGACGCGCGCCCGTTCCAGCCGGTCGTAGAAGACCGGATCTTCGTACGTAGTCAGGTCGAGCTGCGCCGCCTGCCGCATCACCTGCACACTCACAAAGTGGGTATAGCGGTCGGCCAGCAGGCTGTCGGAGTAGTCGATGCCGCGGCTCAACAGCCCGACAACCACGTTCAGCACCACCTCGCCGCCGACCGCCCACCAGAAATATTGCGGCAATCCTTTGTGCAGGAACGCTTTTTCAACGCCGTTGAGAATCCAGGCAGCCACCACACCGATGCCGGCGGGCAGCGCTGCCACCACAATGCGCAGCAGGATGCCCCAGGTGACGACAGCCCGACCCGATTTCCAGAGAATCCCGAGCACGGGCGGTACATTGCGCAAAGCGGCAAGTCGCTCGCGCCACGCGCTCGAAGTGGTGTGTGGCCGGCCTTCCGTCATAGAGGCAGATAGGGCAATTACTTGCTACAGATTATGTATGTGCTTAGGTGCTTTGCGGTGTGATGCGGCCGACGCTTATCCCGTTGGCTCGGCTCAGAATGCCATAAAGCCTGCGGACGACCGGTACCATACAGCATATGGAAGCCATTCCGCAGGCGGAACCGCAGCAGCCCGCACCGCCTGTCTCATCTCCCAGTCAGCGCCTCATCCCCCTGCTCGGCCTCGCCTGCGGCATCACGGTCTCCGCCCTCTACTTCAACCAGCCTTTGCTCATCGAGATGGCCCGCAGCCTTCACGTCACGGAGGCGCAGATGAGTCACGTCGCCGTCGCCGCTCAGGCCGGCTACGCCATCGGACTCCTCTTCTTCGTCCCCCTCGGTGATGTCCTTGAGCGGCGCGGACTCATCATCAAGATGATCGCTGGCCTCGTGCTCTCGATGCTCGTCACCGCCGTCGTGCACTCGCTGCTCCCCATGGTGCTTATCACCATCCTGACCGGCGCCATGGCCGCCGTCACCCACGTCCTGCTGCCCATCGCGCCTGAGATCGCTACGCCCGCCAACGCCGGACGGGCCGTCGGCTCTGTCATGACCGGCCTGCTGCTCGGCATCCTGCTCAGCCGCACCTTCTCCGGCTGGATTGGGGAATGGCTCAACTGGCGCGCCGTCTTTCTCATCGCTGCTGTCCTCTGCGTCGCACTCGCGTTCTTTCTCCTCCGCGCCCTGCCGCTGTTGCCCCCACGCGCGCCCATGCCCTACGGCAACGCCCTTCTTTCCCTCTGGACTCTCGTGCGCACCCAGCCGTTGCTGGTCGAATCGGCCACTGTTGGCGGCCTCGTCTTCGCCTCCTTCAGCGCCTTCTGGACCACGCTGGTCTTCCTCCTCGGCTCGCCGCATTACCGCCTCGGCGCCGGTGTCGCAGGCAGCTTCGGCGTCCTCGGCGCAATAGGCGCATCGGTTGCCCCCTTCGCCGGCCGCCTGGCAGACCGCTACGGCTCGCGACGCGTCATCTCCATTGGTCTCTCGATGCTCATCCTCTCCTGGGGCGTCACCTGGATCTTCGGCTATTACGTCGCCGGTCTCGTCGTCGGTGTCCTGCTGATGGACGCCGGCGCGCAGACCACGCAGGTCAGTAACCAGACCCGCATCTTCTCGCTCGCGCACTGTCCGGGCACCGCCTTCGGCGCACGCAGCCGCATCAACACCGTCTACATGACCACCTATTTCATCTTCGGCGCGCTCGGCTCCTGGCTCGGCGCCCACGCCTGGGAGCGCTGGCAGTGGAACGGGGTCTGTACTCTTGCACTCGTGCTGCTGGGATTAGCCGCCGTCCGCCACGCCTGGGGAAGCTGGCGCAACCGCGATAAAGAAGAGCTCTGCCACGACGAAGTCGATATCGCGCTGGCAGGAGAAGCCATCGGCGGGTAAGGAGCAGCAGAGACTCATCGACGCATCGTCAAAAGACCAAAGTCATCGGTGCTGGATATTCGCAGGGGCGCGCACGCGATCCAGCGGATTGAGATTCAGGGTCCATTCCACGGGTACTTTGACTGGCGGAAAGCAGACGGTGGACGTGCATGCCTGATAGGCAATCTCACCCTTGATAGTCAGGTGGGATTTCTCGAGGAAGCTGGGCACCGTGGTTTGATTCACGATGGCTGCGGCCGAGGTGGAGAGCACCGTCTTATGAGAGTAGACGGGAACGGTCTCAGTGAGCTGCGCGAAATGCATCGCCTCCGGCTCGGGATAGTTCACGGCCGTAGCGACGTAGCGGTCCGAAGGCTTGATCGCCAGCGACAGCACGTGGTACTGCTGCTTCTCGGCGCCCGGTCCATAGACATGTGTATCCGCTCCGGGTGTGACAGTGGCGAAGAGCCTGACGACAGCTCCTGGAGCGGCCGTCAGGTCGGATTGGGATGTCGTCACCGTCACGTGAGGCGTGGCGTCCACTTGCTTGACGGCAAGCGGGAGCGGGGATTCGTCGAAGAGATATGCGTAAAGATTATTTGCCGTAATGCGATTGACGTATGCA
>DASXGY010000085.1:0-8680 GCA_036488835.1 Acidobacteriaceae bacterium | reverse complement strand
ATCTCCGCGCCCTTCGCCGGCGTAATCTCGGCGACCGGCTCTACCGAGGCGGTCATGAACGGCTCAAACTGGTTGAATTCGCCCAGCTTCACGCGCTGCGTGCCTTCGGTGAAGACAAACAGGCTCTGGTTGGGCATCTTGACTACTTTGTGTACGGTCGCCAGCGTGCCGACGGCGTGCAGGTCGCTGGGTTGTGGGGCGTCGACGCGCGCGTCACGCTGCGCCACCACCACCACGGTCTTTTCGTCGCCCAGCGACTGGATGAGTTGAATCGAGCTTTCCCGGCCCACTGTCAGCGGCAGCACGGCATGGGGAAACAGCACGGTGTCGCGCACCGGCAGAACTGGCAGGACCCGCCCGCCCGCGGCGGGTTCGCCGCCCTGGTCCTGCTGATTGCGCTTGGCGGGTTCGATAATACTGAGGAAGTCGCTTGCCATGAGTGTCCTTATATCAGGTATGTGTACATTGGACGCATCAGGTTTCCAAAAGTCGCAGGAATCGACGATAGGGGGCGGACGTGACCGTCGGAGCCCTACCGGTAGGATGCTTGCCCTTCCGGTCCTGCCACGTCGCCCCAAAGTCTATCGGCGAAATTGTCCGGTGTTGTACCTTTTTGTGCGTAATGGGCGCACATCGGTGCGTTACGAGCGGGGCCGATTCCCACGCCCCGAGTCGGGGCAGGACGTCGTCAACTCCAGCAGAGTCGTTCTTTCGCTATTCCCTATTCGCCACTCTGATTCAGGCAAACTCCGGCGCCGCCGGAAATCGCCCCAGCACCTTACAGGGGGCGGTCAGGCCGGTCAGCCGGTCCAGCAGCCGCTCCGTCGCCCCGGCATCGGGCATCAGCGCGTCGAGGAAAAAGTGGTAATGCCAGGGCCGCCCATGCACCGGACGCGACTGCAGCTTCGTCACGTTGCCCTGCGCGGCCGCGACCTCGGCCAGCAACGCAGCCAGACCTCCGGGACGATGCGGCACCTGGCAGCACAGGCTCAGCTTGTGCACTCCTTCTGGATAGGTCTCCGCCGGACCTGCGCACACCAGCAGGAAACGGGTGAAGTTGGCGGCATCGTCTTCCACTCCCTCCACCAGCACTCTTCCGCCATAAATATCGGCCGCCTGGATGCCCGCAATTGCCGCCGAGTGACGATCGCGCAGCCCGATAATCTGCTTCACCGCGCCGGCCGTGTCATAAAACGCGATTGGCTCGATCCCCGGATGCTCGGAAAAAAAACTCCGGCACTGCGCCAGCGCTACCGGATGCGAGTAGAGGCGCTGCACTTCTTCGATATGGCTGTTCGCGATCCCAATCACGTGATGCTCGATGCGGATCACCGTTTCACTTTCAATGAACACCGAGTGCTCGCGCAGCAAATCGTAATGTTCGACGACGGATCCGGCGAGTGTGTTCTCGATCGGGATCATGATCGCGTCCACCTTGCCCTTGCGCACCCGGTCGAATGCATCGGCGGAGAGAACACAGGGAACTACGGTGGCATTCGGAATGGCACGGAGCGCGGCCTGATGGCTGAACGAGCCAAGCTCGCCCTGGATAGCTATCTTCATGATTTTCAAACCTGGATTTATTTGTGGAAATGCGGCAACTTATGCTTCATCAAGCGCACCATACCATACCGAAGCGCGCATATTTGCGGGGAGATAGATACAAATGCTCTGGACAATTTTCGTTGTATTGCTGGTGCTGTGGCTGCTGGGCTTCGTAGGCTTCCATGTACTGGGAGCATATATCCATATTCTGCTTTTGATCGCGTTGGTGGTGCTCATTCTGCAGCTTGTCGGCGGCCGTCGAACGGCCGTCTAGCTACGGCGTTCACACGCACGGCATGCGACGTAAGCCCGTATGCCGTGCGCACATTCACGTAGGTTCCAGGAGGTAAACATGGATAAGGATCGTGTATCAGGAAAATTCGATCAAGGTATCGGCAAGGCGAAAGAGAAGATAGGTGAGGCAGTCGGCAACCAGAAGCTCGCCAATGAGGGCGTAGCCGACCAGGTAAAGGGCGCGGCAAAGGAGACGTGGGGCAACATGAAGGATGCCGCACGCACCACGCACGATCGTCAAGCGGCTGAAGCCGAAGAATCGGCAAATGCGAATCGCGGACAGTTCACCGACAAAGTTGCCGAGATGAAGAAGAAGGCCAACGAGAAGATCGACGACTTCAAGGATCGGGAGCGCGCGAAGCACGGCACACACTCTTAAACCACTCCCGCATCTCACGGAAAAGCCTGCGCCCCCACGCAGGCTTTTCTTTTCACTCGATGTTCTTTTATCCCATCTTCAATGCCGCAAGGCGACTGCCGCCGCGACAAAACAAAAAAACAGCACCGAGATAATACCGTTGAGCGTAAAGAACGCGGCATTCAGCCGCCGCATGTCGCGCGGCGACACGATGGAATGCTCATAGAACAGCAGCCCCATCACCACCACCAGGCCCCACCACGCAATCGCTCCCAGGTGGAAGAGGTGCAGCAGCCACGCCAGCAGCAGCAGCATCGCGCCGTGCATTGCGCGTGCCACGCCGAAGGCCCTGTGCACACCCAGCGCCTGCGGAATGCTGCGCAGCCCCGCGCCGCGATCGTGTTCCACGTCCTGGCAGGCATAGAGCACATCAAAGCCCGCCACCCAGAACAGCACCGCCGCGGTCAGCACCAGGATGCGCGGGTCCAACCCTCCGCGGATCGCGATCCACGCTGCCGCCGGCGCAATGCCCAGCGCGAGCCCCAGCACCAGGTGCGACCAGCGCGTGATCCGCTTCATGTACGAGTAGCCCAGCAGCACCACCAGCGCCACCGGCGAGAGCAGCAGCGTAAGCCGGTTCAGCCGCGACGCGCCGAACACAAACAGCAGCGCCATCGCCACGGTGAATGCGCCGACAAAGCCGCGCGACAACAGCCCCGCCGGAATCGCGCGCGATGCCGTGCGCGGATTGGCTGCGTCCAGATCGGCATCGGCCCAGCGATTGAAGGCCATCGCCGCCGAGCGCGCCGTCACCATGCAGACGATGATCCAGAAAAGCTGCATCGCATGGGGCCAGCCATTCGCCGCCAGCACCGCGCCGGTCAGCGCAAAGGGCAGCGCGAAGATCGAGTGCTCCCACTTGATCATCTCCAGCGTGGTGCCCAGACTCCGCAGAAACGCCATGCGCCGCTTCCCCCGTCTTGAGTCTAACGGGGGAAAGCGGCGCGTATGCGTTTCGGTATTCCAGGATCTCAGCGATCTCTCACACGCAAGCCGTCATCCCGACCGAAGTGGAGGGACCTGCTTGTCCCCTCGCTCGATCAGCCCTACTGACGTTTCTCTTCCGGCTGGCCGGCCACCTGCAGGTTGTTGGTCACGCTGAAGACCCCGGGCACCGTGTTCGCCTGGATGCCCGCAACGTCCTTGTCTGCCTGGCTGTCCACCACGCCCGACAGGATCACGTGGCCGTTGATGACCGTAATGCGAATCGGATTCGCCGGGTTGATCGCATATTTGTTGAGCGACGGATAGCCATAGACCGTCCGCGCCACCCTCAGGCGTAGCTGATTGTCAAACGGCGACAGCGGATCCACTTGGATCTTGTCGATGACGTTTTGGACGCCCGGCGTCCGCTTCGCCAGATTCAGCGCCGACTCCTTCGCCACCGGGCCCAGCGCATGGCCGCCTAGAGTGGCCACACCATTGTTGACCGAAACAGTGATCGCGTTGAAGGCGTTCCCATAGCCCACCCGGTCGTAGGCCAGTTGCTTGGCGATCCGGTCCGCCAGTTGCTGATCGGTGGTCTCGCCCGCCTGTACCTGGATGTCGTTGACCACCGACACCACGTTCTTCACCTTGCCGACCTGCTTCTCCGCATCCTGCTTATCGGCATAGAGCTTCACCGTTCCGGTCAGCGTCGCAACCCCGCTCTGCACGGAGACCTGCACCCCGCTGAAACGCTTGTTCTTCAGTTTGTTCTGCGCATCCTTCAGAATCTGGGCATCGTTTTTGTTGGAATCCTCAACCGGAGCCAATGCGGCGGCTGCCGGAATCGTATAGGCAACAATCGGGGCAGCCAGCAGTGCGGCGGCAATCATGGTTCGCAGTACGCGCATCGTCGTTCTCCTTGCAAAGCGTGGGGCGCCTGGCTCAATCGTGCGGAATTTTCCCGGATAACCTGAGAGCCGAAGCCTATCACTCCCTATTCGCATTTGTAAGACGCAGAAAACAACCCCTGCGTCACCTGTAGCGTTTGTGTACCTTGAAAACCAGGCTGAAGACATCGGCTTCGTCGCGTACCGCGGTCACGGAAAAGATCGGCGTCAGATTCACCTGCGCCTGGATCAACTGCTGCGTGGTCGAGTTCACGCTGGTGGCATAGGTCAGCAGCACCTGCTGGCCGATGTTCTGCGTCACCGTAATGCGCGCGCTCGACTGCCCCAGCGAACCGGTATAGGTCGGGTCGATCTTCACGCTGCCTACCCCGAACAGCTTCTGGATGCGGTTGCTCACCGTAGCGTTCAGCGCGCCGCTCAGTACGGCGTTGGCGGTGCCGTTCACCCCCGCCGCCGACTGCTGGGTGCTGTAAATCGACTGCTCCTCCTGCGTGCGCCCCTGCGCCAGCAGCGAGAACACGTCCGCCTCCGGTAGCGGCGGCTCAGAGCGGAAGGTGGGCGTAAGCTTGCTGGCCGTCCCATGCAGCCCGATGGTCACGTCGTACTCCTCGATCCGCGTCGTCACATCCATGTCGATCACCGGCTCGATCTTCACCGGATTCGTAAAGTAAATGTCGCCGTGCCGCAGCTCATACGTCGTCCCGTTGTAGGTTGCCTTGCCATCTGTAATGTTGATGCGGCCCAGCACTGCCGGCTGCGCCACCGTGCCCCGGATGCGCAGGTTCACGCTGCCGGCGATCTGCGCAAAGGAGTTCTGAAAATCCATCTGCGGAGAAGAGGTAATATGTACGTCCAGCCGTACCTTGTTGCCGAAGGCATTCGGATCCGGCGGCGGCGAGACCGCACCCGCCCCGCCCGTCAACGCGGCAAAATCCATATTCGGTCCCACCAGGAAGCGCGTGATCTGGATGTTGCCGCTCAGCACCATCGAGTTTTGTGTGCCCTGCAGGCGCAGCTTCGCATCGGCAGAGCTGCTTAGCCCTGCATAGCGGAAGCGTGTATTCTTCAGCGTCACGCTGACATCGCCATAGACGCCCTGCTGGTAAATGAGGAATCCACCCAGCGTTACCGTGCCGCCTCCCGTCGTGCCCTGTATGTTGCGCAACTCCAGCCGGTCCTGGTTGAAGACCATCGACCCGTTCAGGTGGCTGATGCCGTTCGGTATCTGCTGGTAGGCCAGGTTTACATCCTTGAAGTTGAAGGTGCCCTCGAGATCCGGCTTCTTCAGCGCGCCCTGCGCCGTCAGGTTGAAATCGATGTGGCCGGTGGACGTAAGCTCGGTGCTGAAGCTCTGCGCCAATTTAGCGTTGATCGCGCCATGGGCCTGCACGTCCATTCCGCCGTCTCCCAGCAGATCGGCCGTGCCGCCCGCCGACAGGGTGGTATCCTCCGCATCGATCTCTAACTGATCCAGCTTCACCACCCCGTCAGTCAGCGATGCCCGGATCGGCCCCTTACTGGTCAGCGGCAGCCGCTCCAAGGCTACTTTGAACTGGTCAATCTCCGCCGTCCCGTCAAGCTGCTTCGGCGTCTTCGCCGGACCCGTGATGTGGATCAGACCCGCCAGTTGCGAGTTCCCCTTCACCCCGCTCACGTCCAGCAACGCGAGCACCGGCGCAAAATCAAGCTGGGAAAAGGTTAGCTTTGCATCGACCGGATAGTTGTCGGTCAATTGCATCTGCCCGGCCATCTGAAATTGCGCCTGCGCCAGCGTCGCATTCGCGTTCAGGTGAAGCGTGTGTCCGGTCGTCTGCACATTGGCGTTCACACTGCCCGCCGCCTGCCCGTTCAATGTCAGGTTTGCCAGCGCCAGCTTGCCGTTCACCTGCGGCGCCGTCGTGCTCCCGGAGGCGTGCAGATCGAAGCTCAGCGCACCGCCCAGTTGCTGCTTCGCCGACTGCAGCCGCCGGATATGCGATAGATCGAAGCCCGTTCCCTGCGCATCCCCGCGGAAGCTCTTCGCCTGAATGTTGTAATCCCCGTCCCCGGTAATCCGCCCACCGTCCTGCACAAAAACCAGGTTCGTCACCCCGGCCGACTCACCGGCAAACTTCAGGTCCGTGGTCAGGCTCTTGTAGTCCTCGCCATAGATCTGCCCAGCCGCCACCGACAGATGCCCGCCGCCGGTCAGCGCGTTCAGCGCACCACCGGCATGCGCCTGCAGGTTCAGCGTGCCGGTCACCGGCAGGCTCTCCCCGGCAATCGACAGCAGGTCGGTCACGCTCGCATCGGTGATGTGCGCATCCGCATTCAGCATCGAGCTGTTGTTGTAGAGCAGCTTTCCACGGCGTCCATGGACCGCGTGCAACTGCGCGGAGCCATGGATCGAGGTTTTGCCGCGGGTCAGCGAGAGATTCGAAACCGAGATCAACGCCGGGCTGTACTCCGCATCCAGCTCCAGATCATCCCACTGCACCGTCTGCCGCGTGCCTTGCGACGGTGGCGGCGGATGTGGCGGCTCGGCACTCACGGGTGTCGTCGGTTGCGGCGGAGGATGTGTCGCTGCCGCTGTTTCAATTACGGTTGCGAACTCCTTCGCGCTCGCATGCCCCTTCACATCCGGATTCAGCAGCGACCCGGTCACCGTTCCCTCAAAGCCGGCCTGACCATGCAGCTGCACGGGAAGCGCGGCGACGCCCTTCTTCCCGTTCGCCTTCACCCCGAAGACGATCAGCGCGCGATCAAATTCGTTCAGGTTGTCGGTCGTGAAATCGACGTTCAACGCGCTCGCCCCGGTCATGGGAATGAACGCCGCCCTGCCGGTCACATTCAGATTCGACGCGGGCGTGTGCATCTCGATGTGCCGCGCATCCAGTCTGCCGCCGCGCAGCGCAAAACCCGCGTCGACCACACCCGTCACCGGAATCTCGTTGGGCGTCGGCGGCCGCGGCGGCGCCACCGTCACATTCGCGCTCGCCACCAGGTCGTTGATCGATCCCTTCCAGCGAACCTCCGCCGTGCCATCGGCCTGCGTGTCAAAGCCCAGGTTCGCGTACTTCGGCTCCGCGATGATCTCGAAGATCATCTCCGGCCGAATGCCGAAGATGCGCGCGCGGATCGACGCCTCCTGCTGCGGTCCGCTCTTGGGCGCGGTTGTCCCTGGTGTCTTCCTTGACGATTGCATCGCTACCGCAGGCTGCGCCGGCGGCGCGGGCGCCATATAGTTGACCAGCTTCGCGTTCGCATCCACACCGCCGCCCTGCCGCAGCCGCACCCGCACATTCGGCAGCGTCACCTCATCCTGCGTCGCATGCAGCGAGCTGGTCGCGCTGATGCCGCTCAGCAGCAAATAGGACTCCCGATACGTCCCATCCTTCAACTGCACGTTGCCGGTCACGTCAAAGGCTTTGACGCCGCTTCCCTGTCCCTGAATCTGTACTCCCGTGACGCCGCGCTCCAGCCCTTCGACTGCCGCCAGCGCCGCCACCTCGCGCAGATCGATCGCCCCGTTCGCCCCGATCTTCCAATTCAGCTTCGTGAAATCGTTCAATGCCCCCGACACATCCAGCTTCGATTCACCGGTTACGAAATGCAGCCCATCCAGCTTCAGTGCATTGCGCGCCATCTCCACATTCAGGTCGAGCGTCGAATGCACCGCCGGCGCCTTGTCACGCTGGGCGGTCAGGTCTTCCACATGCACCGTGCCCAGGTAGCTCTCCGGCTGCGCCCGATACGTCACCGTCGTCGCCAGATGATTCGCCGCGACGTTGAACGGCAGCGCGCGTTGGTTCAGCAGCAGCACACCGTTGTTCACCTGCGCGCGATTCGCTTCGAGATCGAAGATCGTATCCGTCACCGGCTTGTTGCTCTCGGTCTGCTTCTTCGGCACCGGTTGATTGGTCGATCCGTCGGGATACACGATGAGATGAAACACCGGATGCTCGACGTCCAGCGAGCGCAGCCCGATCTGCGCCTTGAAGGCGTCGATGATCTTCGCCTGCACCCGCAGCGTATCCACGTGCAGGTAAGGCACCTGGTCCGGCGCCTCGAGGCCATGGATGGTCAGCCCATCCACCTCCGCCTCCAGCTGCAGCGGATGCCAGCTAAATCTCGCGAGCTCCACGCGACCGCCCGTCGCCGTGGCCAGCACATCGATCAGCTTCGCCCGCACATGGTCTGCAAACGACTCCGTGTTCACATACCAGAACGCAATCCCCAGCAGCAACGCCACACCGGCGAGACAAAACAGCACAACATATCCAAAGCGCCGCCACCCACTTCGCTGTGGGCGCGAAGGCGGAGGCGTCTGTTGCGGCTGTGTGCTCACTGTTCGCCCCCGCTATGCCCCGGCTGCGGGATCTCCCCACCGCCGCTGTTGTTCGCGTTGGTCGCGGGCGAGTTGCCCAGGCTGTTGTACTGCGGATCCAGAATCTGCACGTTGCCCGCGTCCTTCAGGCTGCGCAGATAATCGTTCAGCAGCACATTCACGTGCTGTTGCAGCAGCACCTCCTCGATGCGATCCGAGACCTGGACCAGCGGCGGCGCCTTCAGTTTGCGCGCCTCAAACTCGGGCACCAGCGTCTGCTTG
>DASXGY010000502.1:0-4771 GCA_036488835.1 Acidobacteriaceae bacterium | reverse complement strand
GTTGGCAGCGCAGCCGGGTGCCCCTGCGCAGGATTCGCCAGCCCCGCCGCCACATGCCACGGCGCCGCGATCGCGAAAAAGATCAGCATTCCTAACAACGGATGCCAGCGCCGCAGATGCCGAAGGTTCCGCGTCATCGCCAGATAGACCGCGACGATCAGCAGCGGAAACACTAACCCGATCAGCCCCTTGGTCAACACGCCCAGCGCGCACGCGGTCGCGAATCCAGCAGCATTCGCACGCGTGGGCTGCGCGAGCGAGCGCCAGAAGCACAGAATTGCGACCGCGAGCCACAGGCAGACCATCGCATCGGGAATCAGAATGCGGGTGAAGATGAACAATCCGAAGCTCGTCATCAGGACGAGCGAAGCATAGAAGCCTGCCAGCGCATCCGGAAAACAGCGTCGCGCCAAGGCGAAGACCACGAGCAGCAGCATCAGCGTGTAGAGTGCAAGTGGCAATCGCGCCGACCATGTGTGAACGCCAAAGCAGCGGAAGCTCGCTGCCATGCTCCAATAAAGCAGCGGCGCCTTCTCGAGATACCGAATACCGTTCGCATAGAGCGTGACCCAGTCATGCCGTGCCACCATCTCTCGCGCCACCTCGGCATGCACCGAGTCGGCATCATCCAGCAGCGGCGGCCGCAGCAGCGCGAAACTGCTATACAGCAGCAGCCACAGTGCGATCACGACCCATATTAGCGTTCGCTGCGCGACGCGGCTCTCGCTCGGCGGATGCTCCATCGACAGCGATTGTCGCATCCTGAGCCGCACTGGTTGCGCGGCTTATAGTAGACGCAGTTCATGGCCAAGGACCTCATCCAGATCGCGCCCGGCCCGTCAGCCGCGGCGCCAGCAACCACGCTCATCTACGACGACTGGTACCCGGCGCTGCGCAGCGATCGCCTGCGCGGCAAGCGGCTCACCACCGCGATGCTGCTGGGCATTCCGCTGGTGCTCGGACGGCGCAGCGACGGCGCTATCTTCGCCATGCGAGACAGTTGCCCACACCGAGGCATTCCGCTCTCCTGCGGCTGGTTCGACGGCGCCCACGTGACCTGCAAATATCACGGCTGGGCCTTCGAGGCAGGCTCCGGTCAGTGCCGCGAGATTCCCTCGCTCACCACCGAGGACACGCTCGACCCAACCCGCATCTACGCCACGTCCTATCCCTGCGTGGAGCGCGACGGCTACGCCTGGGTCTACATCCCGGATGCAGGCCGCGGCCGGCTGCGCACGGAAGACTTGCCGCCTCCGCCATTGCTGCCGCGTTTCAGTGACAAATGCCGTTCCGCGCATCTCTCCGCCGATCTGCCCTGCAACGTGGACCACGGCATTATCGGACTTGTGGATCCGGCACACGGCCCCTTCGTTCACCAAGCATGGTGGTGGCGCTCCCGCGCCAGCATTCACGAGAAGCACAAAAGCTTCGAGCCGATTCCGCAGGGCTTCCGCATGTCCGCACATGCGCCTTCAGGCAACAGTGCGCCTTACAAACTGCTCGGGGTCTACGGCGAGCCAATCACCACGACCATCGACTTTGTGCTGCCCAACCGGCGCTGGGAAACCATTCGCTGCGGCCAGAAGTGGTTCTCCAGCCTCACCACGGTTACACCGGTCACGCCGTCCACCTGCCGCATCGATGTGATCGCTGCATGGAATGTCTTCTACTACGTGCCACTGGTCACAGCGATGGCACGCTTTTTCGGTGCGCGTTTCGTACGTCAGGATCAGCAGACCATGATCGAGCAGGCGCAGGGACTGCGCCATAATCCGACCCTCATGCTGATCGACGACGCGGACCGCCCAGCCAAGTGGTACTTCGCGCTGAAGCAGGCGCGGCTCAATGGGGAAGACGGGGAAGACGACAGCCATCCCCTGGATGGCCCGGTCACACTGCATTGGCGGAGTTAGAGCGCCGGCTAGTTGCGTGTTCCCGCGGAAGGACGGCCAGCGTCGCTGGCCGTCGTGGTGGGCACGTCCATCAAGCGCTTGCGGCAGCTCTCCTTCTTTACCGCCAACGCCGGCTGGTGCACGCGATTCAGGGCGGTGAGCGCGTCGCGCTTGTGCCGCAGCATATACGTCTCCGTCTGACGCACAAAGGGGTAGCCACATGCCTCATCGAAGTGCTCTTCGCTGCCGATCATCTTCAGAACGCCTGTTGGATTGACCACCAGCGCGTCAGCGATGGCTACCTTGATCCCCTGGCTGAAGGTCGCGTCGGTATACGGGGCAATCTCCGCCACCGCGTGAAGCCAGTCACTGCTGCCCTCGGCTACATGCTCCAGCACGATGTCATAGTTCGGCTCTTCGGGGCTGTGTGGATCGATGTCCTTGACGAGGCGTCCCACAAACTGCTGTGCGCCTTCCTCGTCGATATGCCTCTGGAAATCCGCGGCGGTCATGTTGCGCAGCTCGCTGGAACTTATGCTCTGCGCGCGGCATGCAGGCACGCATGCTGCAAGCAGCGTGAGCAGAGCGGCGGGCGTCAGGAGCCGAAGGAGCGTCATAGGCAAATCATCGCACTGCGTGACCGGTTCGAGCCAAGGAACCGTTCAGAAAACCTGAGTCGACAGTAATGAAACCGCCGTGACTACAAAGGGCTTCCAGGTACACCGCCGAATTCCCGATTCCGGTCTCGAGCACCATTTCTACTCCTATATCAGATGAGTGGGTAACTGGCGGCGTGGCCTTTCGAGGGCTGCGTCTAAAGAAAGATGCCTTACGGAACCGCCTTTACATGCCGATCCACACGGATATTCAGCGCGGCCCCCAGGCCGAGAAAATCGTCCCGCAGCGCCTTTCCCTCGCCGACAACCCGTGGAGACAGCCCATACCAGATGTTCTGCGCCTGCCACAGGTCCAGCGTGAACGGGAGCGCCTTCAGACCGGTCGCCAGGCTGAGGGCATGACGCACCGCCTCCGGATCGGACGGGGTCTGTTGCAGCCGCTCCATGGCGGCATGCATGCGCTCGTCGGCTAAGTAACCCAGCGTGGGGTAGTCCACGACGACGGCATCCTCGCGTGCCTGTGCCAGCAACCGTTCCGCCGCCGCCACGTCGATCGGGTCGGCCTCCAGCGCACGGCGCAACTGCGCGTGAATGGCAAACTGCGCGGCCACTCGCAGCGCAGCGGGGCGCGGCAGACCACTGCGGCCGAGAAAGTGCAAGAGCGAAGCATGGCTCGAGTAGAGATCGGTGAGTGCGGTTTCCAGCGACTGCATCGCCGGGTCGAGAATGCTCTTCACGATGCGGCGCTGCTCGTCGGCGAAGAGTGAGGTGAGCGAGAAACGGCTCTCTCCGAAGGAGTCGTCCATCAGACGGACGACCTCAGTGAGATTGCTTGCGTCCACCGCGTCTTCAATCTCTCTTGCCAGCAGGCTCAGTGCCGCTTGCTCCTCCGGCTCCATACGCTTCACGGCCGCGGAGACGTTCTGATCGCCAAAATGGAGCAGGCCGTAGGCGGCCTCCTCGCACTCTTCCGTCAGTGCGGAGCATATGCGCACGCGTCCTAGCCGCAATTGACCCAAACCATAGGGCAGGGTCGTCTCCCAAAGGTGCTCGATGCTGTAGCAGAAGAGACGGTCACGCTCCATGATGGAAGTCTCTCCAGCGCGGGGAAAGACGCAACTGATGGCGTAATGCGCCACCACTTGCTCCAGATCGACGAGCATGGGGCGGATCGCCTCGTCGTAGATGTAGCGGCCATCGCGCCACTGCGGCTCGTTGCTCTTCGCCTCTGCCAGCCGATCGGTGAAACCTTTTTCCAGCACGCCGCGGGTCTCCGGAAAGAGCGCAGCAGCCAGCTCCAGCACACGCGCGGCATAGGTGACGATCTGCACCGTCTCGATGCCGGAGATATCGTCGAAGAACCAGCCACAACTGGTGTACATCAGCATCGCGTTGCGCTCCAGCTCCATCAGTTGCAGGGCGCGCACGCGCTCGTCGGCGGTGAGCGTGCGGATGCTGTTACGAGCGAAGAATGCGTCGACAGAAGCTTGCGAGCGGTCGAGAATCACGGAGATGTAATTGTTTCGCGCCGCATCGGCATCGGTCAGCAATGCGGAGGTCGCATCGCGCACCAGCGGCGCCAGGCAATCGCGCAGCCAGTCCAGCGCCTGGCGCAGCGGCGTCCGCCATTTCTGATTCCAGCCCGCCTTGCCGCCATTGCAGCCGCAGTCGGAGCGCCAGCGCTCCACCCCGTGGAAGCAGCTCCACGAGCTGTTCTCAACAATCTCGGCCTCCCGCGTTGGGGGGAAGTTTGCGAGGAACTGTCCGTAGTTGGTCAGCTTCGCATCGCCTTCCTCAATCAGTTGCAGCGCGTAAGCGAGCGCCATCTCGCCGTGCCGATGATGGTGGCCATAGCTCTCGCCGTCGGTCGCGACATGCGCCAACTGCGGTGCCTCGCTGTCGCGGAATCCTCCCATGAGCCGTTCTGCGAAGGCTTCTCCGCTGTTCAGCAGACCGTCGAAGGCAATCGCGCGCGACACCGGGCCGTCGTAGAAGAAGACGGCGATGGAGTGGCCGGGACTGGTCTGAACCAGGTAGGGCTGTGTCGTGTCGACGCTCGCGTCGGGAGTTTCCTTCCAGCCTGCATCGGGCGTTTCTTTGCCGCCAGCGACCGTCGCGGTATCCACTGCAGTGCCGATCTTTGTGGCAGGCGCTTTTGTTGTGATTGTGGCAGGAGCCTCGGCGCCGGGCAGCGGCCGCACACGCGCGCACTGGTGTGGCGCCAAAATGGTGAAGCGGATGCCGTGGCGTGCCAGCAAGTCG
>DASXGY010000484.1:0-4299 GCA_036488835.1 Acidobacteriaceae bacterium | reverse complement strand
TGCGCGCAATGTCTCATCGATGCCGATGGAGCGCATGATCTTCGATTTAAGAATTGCTAACTCTTCTCCGAGATGATCGCGATCGTAGGAGCGGAGCAGTGCCGCGGATTCCATCTCGCAGCGGCGCGCTTCTTCCCATTCACGAAAAAAGTCGCTCGCCGCCACCATGCCGCAGACGATGTGCGCGCCCGCCAGCAGGCGCCGGTTCTGGGTCTGCAGTGCGAGCTGCACGGCCTCTTCCGCGTAGCGGCGTGCCTGATGCGCGTGGGTTGCGATGTTCGCATCCTCGCCGAGCTCCTCTTCCACGCGCGCGTTCTCCGCATAGGCCTCCAGAATGCGGGCACGAGCCATCAGGATGAGGTCGTGCTTGCTGTGTGCCAGATCGTATGCCTTCGCACCTTCCACCGCTGCACGCTCAATGTCCCCGAGATCGAGATGCAGATGCCCGCCGTTGACCAGCACCGAACCCGTGCCGCCATGATGCTGATGCAGCGCGTAGATCCTTCCCGCCTCGCCCAGGTCGGCCAGCGCCTGATGGCAGAGCGCCATGTAGCGGCGCTTCAGGCTTCCGCTGCCATTCGATGCACGAGCTCCACCGCCCGACGGCCGGGCTCGTGTGTCCAGCTGCTTGCGTAGATTCAGGGCAAGCAGGCGTTTTACATAGGCGGCATTCACCAGGGTGCGGGCAAGGTTGCGGTGGTCGGCATTGCGCCGTTGGTAGATGCCGACCGCGCGCTGATAGTGCGACAGTGACTCGGCATATTCACCCGTACGGCGCACGATTCGGCCGCGAGCGGAGCTGATGTTGCCGAGCGAGATGTCGTCATCCGTCGTGCGCAGTTGTTCTTCGGCTTGATCGAGCAGGGACCAGGCTTCCTTTGGCTCGGCGCGCTGAAAGGCCAGCCACGCTTCCTGAATCTGGATGGCCGCGGCCAGCTTCTTGAGGTCGAGATGCTGGGCCAGCTGGCGCGCGGCAACGATATCTTCGGAGGCTCTCTGATAATCGCCCTTCTTGCGATGGGCGCGTCCTTTCCAGAAGTGCGCGAGCACGCTCAGGTGCTCACTTCCCAGTTCGCGTTCCGCTGCCAGCACAAAGCCGAGGAGCTCGATGGCACGATCCGTATCCTCGTGCGCCATGGCGGCGAATGCCTCGGCCATCCGGACCATCAGGAAATCGCGCAGAGGCATTTGCGCCCGGGCTTCGGGAGGGATTTGTTGCAACAGGTCGTCGACGAGCTGGGGAGACTCGTAGCCCAGGTCTACCCATTGCGCCAGACATAGCAGGAAGGGTGCTTGCGCCGCACCCAATGCGCTTACGGTGATCGCTTTGCAATCCAGGTGCCCGAGGATGGCAATGCCCTCCTGCACCCGCCGCGCTTCGATGGCATCGTTCAACTCCTCAAGAAGCTGAACTGTCACGGATATTGCGGGGAGGCCTGGCGCTCGGGCTGGCATGGCGCTCATTGTAGGGCGGACATCCGAAACGGTCGAGCGGAAAACAGAAAATTGCCTCAATTCTTAACAAGCAGGAAGCTACTCGTCCGAATCGGACTAGCGTCCACTTGGCCCTTGGACGCTTGCTGCCGAGGCTGAAGATCGCGTCTACTCCGGGAGTTGGTCAGGGCATGGCCCGGGCAATATGCCGTTCGCAGATCAGCGAGCCACTTTCAAGCAGGAGTCAGCAATGTCGATCGCATCCGTGAGCAAGTCGAGCGTTTATCGCTTCAGCGCAGAGACCACCGACGGGGAAGGAAGCATGAAGGCTCTGCTGGGAGGCAAGGGCGCTGGGCTGGCCGTCATGGCGCGGCTTGGCGTGCCGGTGCCCCCGGGCTTCACCATTCCGACAAGCGCGTGCCGCCATTACTTGAAGCACAAGCAGCTACCGGAGGAGTTGGAGCGTGCCATGGACACCGCGGTCGCATGGCTGGAAGGGAAGCAAAGGCAGCGCTTCGGCGGCACCGAGCAGCCTTTGCTGGTGAGCGTGCGCTCCGGCGCGGCGGTATCGATGCCGGGAATGATGGATACGATCCTGAACGTTGGGCTCAACGAAGCCAATGTCGAGGGACTGGCGGCGGCGCATGGCGGCTTGCGGTTCGCGCTCGATTCCTACCGGCGGTTGATCCAGATGTTCGGCGCCGTTGTCCTCGAGGTGCCCAAGGCGCGGTTTGACGAGATTCTGGAGCGAGTGAAGCGCGAACGCAAGGTTGCGTTCGATTTCGAGCTGAACGAAGACGCACTGCGCACAGTGATTGCCGAATTCAAGGCATGCGTGTTGCAACATGCCGGGGGGCCATTTCCGGAGGATGCGCGGGAGCAGCTCCGGATGGCGACCGAAGCGGTGTTTCAATCCTGGACCAACGCACGTGCCCAGCACTACCGCCGCATGTACAACATTCCGGAAGAGGCGGGGACAGCCGTGACCGTGCAGGCGATGGTCTTCGGCAACTCCGGCATGGATAGCGGCACAGGCGTTGGCTTCACGCGCAATCCCATCACTGGCGACCCGGCGATCTTTGGCGAGTTCCTGCCCAACGCACAGGGAGAAGATATCGTCGCAGGCATTCGCACGCCGCTGCCGCTCGCGGAGCTCGCGAAGACGATGCCCGCGATCGATGCCCAGCTTCGCTCCATCACCAAGCGACTGGAAAAGCATTTGCACGAGGTGCAGGACTTCGAGTTTACGGTGCAGAGCGGCGAACTCTTCCTGCTGCAAACCAGAACTGCGAAGCGCAGCGCGCTCGCGGCGTTGCGCTGTGCGGTCGACATGGCCCATGAGGGGCTTATCTCCAGAACCGAAGCACTGGAGCGCGTGAAGCCGGAGCAGGTCAATGAGATTTTGTCGCCGCAGCTCGATCTCTCGGAGGTAGATGTCGCGCCGGTGACGCATGGCCTTCCGGCGTCGCCCGGTTCGGCGGTCGGGCAGATCGCTCTGACAGTGGACCGTGCTGTGACCATGGCCGGCAAAAATCGCGAGACGCCCATCATCCTGGTTCGGCAGGAGACGGTGGCGGACGACATTCACGGCATGGAGGCCTCGGTTGGTTTTCTGACGGCGCATGGCGGAGCGACCAGCCATGCTGCGGTGGTCGCGCGTGGGATGGGCAAATGCTGCATCACCGGCGCCCACGCCGTGATCGTGAATGAGCAGGCACGCACGGTGAAGATCGGCGACCTGTTGCTGCGCGAGGGCGACTGGCTCTCGCTCGACGGTCTCTCCGGTCAGGTATTTGCGTGCAAGGTACCGTTGCGCGCTGGCTCGCTGCACAACGCCATGCTGCAGGAGTTCCTGGGCTGGGCAAAGTGCGTCGCTATCACCCCGATACGCGCCAATGCAGATACGCCCAGCGACGCGGAGCGCGCCCGGCGCGCTGGAGCTACCGGCATCGGTCTGTGCCGGACCGAGCATATGTTCTTTGCTCCCGAGCGGCTGGAGTGGATCCGGGCCATGATCCTGACCGAGGACGCTGACCAGCGACAGCAGGCCTTGAATCATTTGCTGCCGATGCAGAAGGCAGACTTTGAGGCGCTCTTCCGTACCATGGATGGCCTGCCGGTCACCATCCGGCTGATCGATCCGCCGCTGCACGAGTTTCTGCCCCAACTGGAAGAGATTGACGAGCGTCTGCGCCGCGCCCGTCAGCGTGGTCACCATGTCGGAGAGATCGCGGCGCTGGAACGTCTGCGGGCGCGCACTCGGGATCTGCAGGAGACCAATCCGATGATGGGTCACCGCGGCTGCCGCCTGGGCATCACGCATCCGGAGATCATCGTCATGCAAGTAAGAGCGATCCTGGAGGCTGCGATCGCAGTGCAGAGAAAGGGCGTGCGAACGGTGCCGGAGATCATGGTCCCGCTGGTCGCTGGAGTCAACGAAGTTCGCGCGATGCGCAAGCTGGTGGATGAGACCGCGGAGGCTGTCTTTGCCGAGCTGCGACAGTCCACGGTCTACAAATTCGGCGCCATGATCGAGCTGCCGCGAGCGGCGGTATGCGCGGGATCGATCGCGAAGGAGGTCGACTTCCTTTCCTTTGGCACCAATGACTTGACGCAGATGACCTTCGGTTTCTCCCGGGACGATGCGCGCAAGTATCTCGATGCGTACATCGAGGCGGGGATTCTGGCAAAGGATCCGTTCATCACCCTCGACCGCGAAGGCGTGGGAGCGCTGATGCAGATGGCCATCGAACAGGCGCGCGAAGCAAATCCGGAGATCAAAATTGGCGTCTGTGGCGAACACGGTGGCGATCCGGAATCCATCGAATTCCTGGAGACGCTGGATCTGAACTATGTCTCCTGCTC
>DASXGY010000477.1:0-2489 GCA_036488835.1 Acidobacteriaceae bacterium | reverse complement strand
CATGAATGAGCCCTCCGTCTTCAACGTGCCGTCGAAAACCATGCCTGACGATGTGCAGCACCGCATCGACGAGCCGGGCTTCCAGAAGCGCACGGCGAACCATCTGGAGATCCACAACGTCTACGGCATGGAGAATATACGGGCTACCCACGACGGGATGGCGAAGCTGGAGCCGAATATGCGGCCCTTCGTGATGACGCGCGCGAGCTATGCGGGCGGCCAGCGCTACGCAGCCACCTGGACGGGCGATAACTCGAGCACCTGGAATCATCTGCGAATGACGACGCCGATGATCGAAAACCTGGGGCTGAGCGGCTTTGCCATGGTGGGCGCGGATGTGGGCGGGTTCGCCGGAACGCCGCAACCGGATCTGCTGACCAAGTGGCTGGAGATCGGGGCCTTTCAGCCCATCGACCGTGACCACAGCGCCAAGGGCACCGCCTACCAGGAGCCGTGGGTCAGTGGAGTGGCGCAGGAAAACATCCGACGCCGTTTTATCGAAGAGCGCTACCGGCTGATGCCATATCTCTACACGACGACGGAAGAGATGAGCCGCACCGGCGTGCCCATCGTGCGGCCGCTGTTTGTGGAATTTCCCGATGCGACGCCGGACAAGCACCCCATGGATCTCGATGCGGCAAGTGAGTTCCTCTTCGGACCGGACATCCTGGTCGCTCCAGCGCCGTATCCCGATGAGCTGGACGATTACTTCGTCCAACTGCCGCCGGTGACCTGGTACGACTACTGGACGGGCGCCAGGCTGCCGCCACTGCCCAAGATGAGCAGCCGCGACCTGGAACAGCCCGCCGCGAAGGAAGAGATGGCGCGGCTGATGGCGCCGCTGCTGATCAAGCCGAGCGTCGATGTGTTGCCGGTCTACGTGCGCGAAGGGGCGATCCTGCCCATCCAGCCACTCACGCAGAGCACTAAGGAGACGCCACAGGGTCCGCTGACCTTGCGCGTGTATCTTCCAAACTCCGCCGCAGGCGCTCTTCCCCAAAACGCAGTTAGCGAAACGGGGGCGCAGCCCTGCGCTGGGTCGGTGTATTTGGATGATGGGGTCACGCTCGACTACCAGAAGGGCGCCTATCTGCGGGAGCAATTTTCCTGCACGGTAAGTGGCGACACGGTGACCGTAAAGGCCGCACCGCGCGAGGGCAGCTTCGCGGCGTGGTGGACGGCGCTGCACATAGAGGTCTACGGAGGGCCAGGAACCAAGGCAGATGCCAGCGATGGAACGCTGGCCACTTACAACGCACAACGGCAGGCGATGGTCGCCACCATTCCGGACAGCGGCAAGGGAGCGCAACTCACCTTGAAGTACAGCAGGTGAGTCGCGTGGCGGGAATGCCGGAGCGCTCCATCCTCATGGTCAGCGGCGCTCCGGCGAGCGGCAAAAGCACCTTGGCGGGCGCGCTGGCAGGGGTGTTCGGCTATCCGCTGCTCTCGAAAGACACGCTCAAGGAATCTCTCTTCGATTCTCTCGGGACTCATCTGGGCAAGAGCGCTGGTTCGGCCGCCGACCTCTCGCGCATGCTGAGCCGGGCTGCGATGGATCTGCTGTGGTCGCTCGCGCCATGCTGCCCGAAGGTCATTCTCGAAGCGAATTTCCGTCCGAAGAGTCGTCATGAGCGCGAACGCTTTGCTGCACTTGAGGGGCGGAAGCTCGAAGTCTACTGCCACTGCACGCCAGAGGAGGCCGCGCGGCGTTTCCAGGAACGCGCAACCAGGGCGGAGCATCACCCGGCACACAGCATGAAGACCATGTCCGCGGAGTTGCTGCAAGAGTTTGACCGTCCAATTGGCCTGTGCCCAGTGATCGATGTCGACACAGAATGCCCCGTCAATCCACTGGAAGTCGCTGACCGCATCCGCCAGTACTGGCCCGATCTGTCGAAGTGACGCGAAGAGCACTTTGCGCATGCGATCAACAGACGAAAAAGGGCAATTGCGCCATTGGATTTTAGAAATTCACTTTGTGGACCGTAAGCGTCGAACTGGCGGTTTCTTCGAAGAACTGCTTACCATCGCTTGAACTCAGTTAGTCCCCAAGATCGGCCGCCCGCGACCAAACTCAGATATTTGTTTCGCCAATGGGAGACCCGGCTCGATCGTGCCATCGGCCGCGGGTGAAGTCCGGGAATTTTTCCGGGCCGCTACCTGATTGGAGTGAGGCGAGGCTGAGCGGCGCGACTGAGGACCACGTGGCTGCATCGTATACATCCATATCCGGCACGAGACCTTTGGTCATGCACTCGAGGAGCCGATAGAGCATGATGAAGTCCATGCCGCCATGCCCGCCTGCCTTGCGTGCAATGTCACCCTCCTGCCGCCACAAGGGATGCTCGTACTCCTTGTAAGCATCCAGACTCGCCCACTCTTCCTTACCCTTCTGGCCGTCAAGATAGATGCGCGGCGGGTAGTCCGTGAAAATTCCCTTTGTTCCGGCGATGGTGTTGATGCGATCGTAGGGCCGCGGATTCGAGACA
>DASXGY010000424.1:0-2492 GCA_036488835.1 Acidobacteriaceae bacterium | reverse complement strand
AGGTGCGGCTTCAGGTCGTCGTAGTCGTTGCCGTTGAAGGTGATGGTTTCCGGCGCTGGTTCCTGTCCGGGAATTGGATCGTGTTCCTTGTGCCACTGCGCGACATAGGCGGCTTTCATCGCTGCCGGGAAGGAGCTGGAGTAGTAGCTGGGTTCCAGATCGACACCGGCCTGGGGCGTGTAGCTGACGCTGAATTCGCGCATGTCAATGACGCCCTTCGATCCCATGAAGCGCGTAACTTCGGTCGATTCGCAGCCGAGCGAGAGGCGCATGTACAGGGGAACGCCCATGTATTCAAAGAGGGCCGGCTGCACGTCCGGCATGTTGCGACCATCCTTCCAGCGATAGATGCCGCCGTAGGAGATGACGCGCTTGGGTACTTCGTTGATGCCGAGCACAAACTGCATGCCGCTGATGAGATGCACCATCAGATCGCCGGCGACCCCGGTTCCGTACTCCTTCCAGCAGCGCCAGCGTGCGAAGGTGAGCGGGTCGAAGGCTTTCTTTGGCACGGTGCCTTGCCAGGTGTCCCAGTCGAGATTCTGCGGCGAGAGATCGGGCGGCGGCGGATATTCCCATGCGCCCGTCGGATCATTGCGGCCGAGGGTGCACTCAATGAGATTCAGATCGCCGATGGCGCCTTTGTCATAGAGGTCCTTCGCCTTGGCGCAGATCACAGAGCTGGTGCGCTGCGCGCCGATCTGAACGATGCGATCTGACTTCTTCGAGGCGGCGAGCATCGCGAGGCCATCGGCGGGATTGTGGGACATCGGCTTTTCGCAGTAGACGTCCTTGCCGGCGGCCAGCGCGTCCACGACGACCTGCTTGTGCCAGTGGTCCGGCACGGCGACTATGATGGCATCGATGTCTTTGGCGTCGAGCAAATCCTGGTAGCGGCGCGTGGTGCGAATGGGTTTGCCGACGATCTCCTTCGCAAGCTCGTGACGACCGTCATAGAGATCGGCAGCAGCCACGCATTCGACTCCGGGGAGCTGGATGGCGTTGGTGAGCAGGCCGGAGCCTTCCATGCCGACGCCGACGATTCCGAAACGAACACGATCGCTGGGCGAGGCAGTCTGGCCGGCGGCGTAGGCTGGCTCCTCAAGAAAGGCTGAGCCGCCGATCAGAGAGGCACCCATGGAGGCGCCCGCGATACCCGCGGTGGTCTGCAAGAATGCACGTCGTGACAAAAAGCCATTGCTCATCGTTGCGGCTCCTCCTTGGAACCCTGGATCCATTGCATCGCTTGCCCACGCCGCATAGAGAACGCGGCGCGGCGTGATTTTTGCTCGAAACGAAGGTAAGCCAAAATCGACCGGCCGCCAACCCCTGAGCTCCGCAAAGCGCGAAGAGAGATAGAGGAATGGCGGCCGCGATAGATGCAGTTCGGTGCCTGTCGATGGTTACTGCCCACATCCTTTGCCGTGGTCCGGATGCGCTCCTGCAGCTTTGGCCTGCGCTTCGGTCATGTACTTCCCTTCCTTGGTCTTTCCGTAGTAGCGGGAGCCGGAGCAGTGATAGACGTTGGTGGGCGTGTTGACCCAGACCATGCCGGGACCTCCGCCGGGCGCTACCGTGGTGTTGGCCATGCTGGAGGAAGTCTTGGGTGTACGTGCAGGGGCTGCGGCCGGGGCGGCAGCAGGAGCGGCTGATGCAGGCGTGGACGCGGCTGCGGGAGCCGCGGAGGCAGACTTCGTGGTCTTCGCAGGGGCCGCGGATCCGGATGTATCCGCAAACCACTGCTGGACACCCTTGTGGCCGCGGCATGCACCCATCCTTTTTGGAGCATTCGTGTAACTGCCGTCTTTGCATTGCCCGGTGGAACCAGCCGGTGCGCCTGCGGGCGCCTGCGCAATCGCAAACGGACACATGCCAACTCCCAGAGCGAAAGCGATGATGCAGCTGTGAACTTTCATTCAGCACCTCGTCGATAAGTTTTTGGGGGAAGGCCGATTTGTAGCGCGGAACATCATAGCAAGCCGAATGGCGAGCGCGCTGCAAGAGATAAACGGCCGCTGAGAGTGGATGGGCAAGTCGGCATCCCCCGAGCGGCAGATATGTCGAGCCGCTGCTGGACGATCATCTCTTGCCATCCGGCGGCACGGAGGAAGTCCGGTAGCCCTTGTTGGCAAGATGCTCCCCCATCTGCGCGTACATTGAGGTCTCGCGGGGTTGCCAGGTGGCCAGGCCATCCACATAGCGGTTGTACATGCAGAAAGCCGCAGCGATGAGAACCGTATCGTGGATCTCGATATCGGTTGCGCCTTCCGCCCGCGCAGCTTCGACGAGAAATGGCGTGACTGTCTTCGCATTTGCCTGAACACGGGCTGCGATTGCGAGAAGCGCCCGGCGCTTTGGCGATATATCTGCTGTTCGTGGAGTTGAGCACACGGCGTTCACCAACTCTTCGCTGCCGCCGGGATGGTGTGCCGCGGCGGCGCCGTGGCTCTGTTGGCAGAAGTAGCAGTTGTTCAGAGAGGAGACATACGCCG
>DASXGY010000411.1:0-9751 GCA_036488835.1 Acidobacteriaceae bacterium | reverse complement strand
GAGGGCCTCTACGGAGTGCAGGGCAGCGAATACAGCGATAACGGAGAGCGCTTCGGACTCTACTGCCGCACAGTGATCGAGGCGGCGAAGCAGCTTGGCATACCGGATCTCTTCCACGTGCATGACTGGCATGCCTCGCTGGTGCCGGTGATGCTGCGCTCGCTCTACTACTTCGATCCGGTGCTGCGCCGCGTGCCGTGCCTGCTGACGATTCATAACGCCGGACATCAGGGATTGTTTCCGTCGCAGATCATCGAGCGGCTGGATCTGCCCTGGGATGTCTACACCGTAGATGGCCTGGAGTTCTACGGGCAGGCGAACTTCCTGAAGGGCGGCATCATCTACGCGGACACGCTGAGCACGGTGAGCCCGCGGTATGCGCAGGAGATCCAGACGCGCGAGTTTGGCTCTGGCCTGGAAGGCGTTCTGCAGAAGCGCTCTGCCGATTTGAAAGGCATCCTGAATGGCGTGGATTACGACGAGTGGAATCCGGCGACGGACCGCAAGATTGCCGCGCACAATACGCCGGATCGGATGCAGGGCAAACGCGACTGCCGTCGCGATCTGATGCACGGCTTCGGATTGAAGAGCTGCGACAACACGCCGGTCCTGGGCATCGTCTCCTGGCTTTCCACGCAGAAGGGATTCGATCTGCTGGCTGAGATCATGCCGGAGTTGATGACGCGCGATGTGGTGCTGGTGGTGCTGGGCACGGGCGAGGCGTACTACGAGGGGCTCTTCCGGTCGTTCGCGGAGCGCTACCCGGGACGCATCGCGGTGAAGCTGGCCTATGACGACACCATGGCGCACAAGATCGAAGCGGGCGCTGATCTGTTCCTCATGCCGTCACGTTATGAGCCGTGCGGTTTGAGCCAGATTTACAGTTTGAAGTACGGGACGGTGCCGGTGGTGCATGCGACGGGTGGACTGGACGACACGATCGAAGAGTGGAACCCTGAGGCGCAGACGGGGACGGGTTTCAAGTTCTATCCCTACGAACCAGCGGCCTTCCTGGCGGCTCTGGAGCGGGCTTTGACCAGCTTCGCGGACAAGACTGCATGGCAGCGATTGCAGCGGAATGGGATGGGGAAGGACTATTCCTGGCGCGAGCCGGCGGGGGAGTATCTGCGGCTCTATGAGGAGTGTGTGCGACGTCGGTCCTGAGTCGGGACGACCGGCAGAGAACGGCGGCCGCCCTTATTCCCAAAAGCGGCCAGTTCCCGAAATGGGATAGCGGGTTTACTTCCTCAAATGGAATGTCTGGGGCATCGCTCCGGTAACCAGGGAGAGATTCCGGGGTTGGCGGCGGCGCGAGCCGATGCGGAAACCGCCCTGGGTATAGCAGCGGCAGGCATCCAGACAGTTGGGGCAGAAGTCATGGCGGCACTCATTGCAGCGCAGCAGACTCTTGCGGGAGAGGCTTTTTTTGCAGTGGTGGCAGATGGAGAGCTTGCAACCCTTCACCAGGTGCAGCCTGCTGCGATCGACGAGCGGCGCTTCGCGGGAGAGATCCAAGGAAATCATGGCAAGTCCATTGAAACGTAGAAGTTGCTACCTGTCGCTCACACGTAGGTTGCTCCTATGGATCCCACAAACGCAGCATTACGGAGGTCGTTTTTTCATGCGGTGGTGCTCTTGCCGCCCGGGCATAAAAGGGGATAGGGAGCGGCGGGGCGCAGGACAGGTAGATGCAGAGGCCCCTTGGATGAAGTTCTGCCGGTCTGTGGAGGTCTAGAGGGTGGCCTTCCGCTTGAAGGCGTAGAAGAGCGGCACCCCGGCGAGGATGATGGCGGTGCCGAGCAGCGAGTTGCGCAGGTTGCTTTGGTAGCTGTAGACGAGCAGCACGGCTGCCGCCGCGATGAAGAGCGCCGGCAGCATGGGATAGCCCCACATGCGGAAGGTGGTCGCGCTCTCCCGCGCTGCGCGCCGGCGATGTACGAAGATGGTGCTGGACGCGATCATGTAGAAGAGCCATTCGGCGAAGATGGCCAGCTCGAAGAGTTGCTGGAAGCGGCCCACAGCGAGCAGCAGGAGCGTGCTGAGCGAGGCCTGCAGCACCAGGGACGGTGCGGGCGTTCCGAAGCGCGGACTGAGCTCCGCGACCCGCTTGAAGAAGAGGCCATCGCGCGCGGCGGCGAAGGGCACACGCGCACCGGACATGATGGTGCCGTTGAGGGTGACGAAGATGCTGAGGGCCATGCCTGCGGTGACCAGTGTTGCGCCGGTGGCGCCGAGCACCACGCTGACCGCTGTGACTGCCGGGCGAGGGGATGCAGCGACTGCTACGGCGGGAAGCATGTACTGAATGGCCGCGTTGACCGAGATGTAAAGGAAGCCGACGATGCCAACGCCGAAGAGCAGCGCGAGAGGCACATTGCGTTCCGGATTGCGGACTTCTCCGGCAACCATGTTGAGATCGTTCCAGCCATCGTAAGCCCACAGCGCCGCGATAAGCGCGACCATGAAGCCGGCGAAGCCACCCTCTGCGCCGGTGAACACAGTGCCGAAGTTTGCCGCGAGGCCATGCGCGCTGGCAAAGCAGGTGATGGCGATGACCAGCACCAGCAGCACTTTGAGCCAGGTGAAAACGAGCTGGAAGTTTGCGGCGCGGCGGATGCCGATGTAGTTGAGGCCGGTCATCAGCCAGGTCATGGTGATGGCGAAGAGCTGGGACCAGGCGAGAGGAATGGGCGCGGCGATGGCCGTGTGGTCAAGCCACGCGAGCGAGGGAAAAAGTGCCAGGGTGCGAGCGAGGCCGATGGTGACGGTGGCGATGGATGCGGGCTTGGCGACGGCGAACCACGTCCACATGTAGAGGAATGCGGGCAGGTCGCCGTAAGCGCGGCGGATGTAGACATATTCGCCGCCAGCCTGGGGCATACGCGCGGCGAGCTCGGCGTAGGTCATGGCGCCGAAGAGCGAGAGCAGGCCGCCGGCGATCCACGCGAGATAGACCAGCGAGGAGTGGCCCACGGCGCGCATCATCTCCTGCGGGACAAGAAAGATGCCGCTGCCGATGATGGTGCCAACCACGATCGCAGTGGATTGCGAGAGGCCGAGGACGCGCTCGAGCGGCTGATGTTCGCGCTGTGCGGCGGTGGAGACGGATGCGGCTATGGGGAAGGCTCCGACGGAAGAGTGTTCCGCTAGAGTAGCGCGAGTTGGTCTGCTGCGTGCCGCGAAAGTCTTTCCACGTCTGACAAGGCTAGAGATAGTGCTTGAACTCGGGCCAGTCCTTCACGATGCTGCCTTTGCGGCCGCGGCAGAGATAGATATTGCGGTGCTCGAAGGGCATGGCGTAGGGGTGGTTCATGACTCCGGCGATCTCGACTGAAGCATAGTATTTACGCATCTCGTCGAGCGACGCGCCGTTGATGACGACGATGACCTCGCCGGTTTCGCCGTGCGGTCCCCATATCCAATAGTTGTTGTGGCCGCTGATGGCGAAGGGCAGGCCGTGGCCGAGAAAGTTGATGGCGCTGGCCTCGCCGTAGTTGGAGCAGAGAATGCCGACGCGGGCGCGGTCCGCGGGCGAGAGGCCGTTGACGATGTGCGTGACCTGGTCGACCATCTCCTGCCAGCCGAAGCGGTCGGCATAGAACTGCGGGAAGGCGCTTGTCGCCTCGTTCTCCATTTTGGCGGCGGTGTGGCGCAGGTGCATGCGGGCGGTGTAGTCGAGCCATTGTTCCGGGTTAAGGATAGGCATCGACATGGGCAAGGCAATGATGCCGCCGATGATCAGAAGCATGGCGTAGGCTGGGACGAGCCAACTGGTGCCGCGGCGCTTCAGGAGCGCTTGCCAGCAGGTTGCGCCGGCAGCGAAGATCGCGGGATAGATGGGCGCGAGGTAGTAGTCCTTCGCGTCGCGAGTGGCAAACATGAGCGCGAGGAAGACGAGGTAGGTCCAGCCGAGGAAACGCCACTCGCGACTGCGGCGGCTGACCAGGAGCCACACAACGCCGGCGAACCAGAGCGGCAAGCTGAGCGGGTTCAGCATCAATGCCTGCGCCCCTACGAACTGCAGCGGCGAGAGGACGACGTTCTTGTGATCGACCTTGCCGTTGTGGATGAATTCGAGAGTGGGGAAGTGATTGTGGATTTGCCAGAGCAGGTTGGGTAAGGCGAGCAAAATGATGAGCGCCACACCGATGAGCGCGCCGCGTGTGAAGACGATGCGGCGCTGCGGCGTGAACAGAAGGCCGATGAGCAGCGCGATGAGGAAGACGATCATCGACGGCTTGTTTTCAATCCCGAGGCCACCGGCGAGGCCGAAGACGATCCACCAGCGCTCCAGAGAGCGCTGCCCGGGCTCGCCACGCAGCAGCATCAGGATGGCGAGGACAGCAGTCATCCAGAAGACTGCTTCGAAGGAGTTCATGGAAAGAAAGCTGTCGAGCCCGAGGAACTCCGGCGCGAAGAGCATGCCGAGCATGGCGAGCGCCTGGGCGCTGCGGCCTCCGCCGAGAGCCCAGCTCAGGACGCCGGTAAGGAAGATGGTGGCTGCGCCGGCCAGCGTGCTGAACATGCGGATGCCGGCAAGCGATTTGCCGAAGAGCGCAACGGCGGCACGCGCCTGCAGCGCCACGATGGGGCCGTGGTCGACGTAGCCCCAGTCGAGATGTTGTCCGCAGAGGATGTAGTACATCTCATCGCGGAAGTAGCCCCAGCCGATGTGCGGCTCCCATAGATTGACGCCGAAATGGAGGATGAACTTGAGCAGCGAGAAGAGGCCGGCGAGCAGCAGGGCCTGCCGCAGGGGTGCGCCGGAGTTCGGAAGTGCTGCGATCTGCGGGTCGTCAGCGGCGTAGCGGAGGCTGGTTGTGTTCATGTTTTGCCGGATATGGCGGTTCGCGATCGGGACTGGTACTAAGAACTACGGATGGAATAGTATCGCGGTTCCGTTGCCCGCAAGATTACGATTCCGCGGGTTGCAGGGTGATGAGCGTGAGTTCGGGCGGACAGAGAAACCGCACGGGCAGTTTGACGGTGCCGATGCCGCGGTTGACATAGAGCTGCAACGGACCCAATGGGAAGTAGCCCTCGATGAAGCGCCGGCCTCCGGTCGGCAACATGTATCGCGGCGTTCCAAGGAAGGGCAGACGCACCTGGCCGCCGTGGGTGTGGCCGGAGAGCATGAGATCCACGCCGCCGTGGGCGGCGACGTTGTCGGCATAATCCGGTTCATGAGCCAGCAGGATGACCGGCTCGTTGGGCGCGGCGCGCGGCACGGCATCGTCGAGGTTGGGGAAGTCCGCCTCCGAACTGCGTGTCCCGGCGAACCACAGGCGGCTGCTATCGCGTTCGAAGGGAAGCGAGCTGTTGAGGAGCGTCGGAATGCCGTGGACCTTGAGCGCATCGACCACAACGGGCCAGCCGACCTCCGCGTCGTGGTTGCCGAGTGAGGCGAAGCGATGCGGACATTGGATGCCGCCGAGAATCTCTGCGCAGGGATAGCTGAGCTTCGCACCAATGTGGTGCGGCAATGGGCCAGTGCTTACGAAGTCGCCGGTGAGCACGACGACATCGGGGTTGAGCGCGTTGATTTGGCGGACGACCTCGCGTACGAAGTAGGGCTCCGTGTACTCGTCGTAATGGATGTCGCTGACCTGAGCGATGCGGAGGCCGTGGAATGCCGGGGGCAGGCGGCGCAGCCGGATGGTCTGCTGAACGAGTTCCAGATGATGGCGATCCCAGAATCCGGAGTAGGCCACGAGTCCGCCGCCGGCCGCGAGCGCGGAGAAAGCAATGAATTGGCGACGCGAAAGCGTGCGGCGGTCAGTGGCGATGGCGGTGGTCACTCTCCTTTAGGATATGGCAGATCGCGAAGAATACGAAGCTGTTTACCGGCGCCGCTTTGCCGGCCGCGCGCTCAGCTCCAGCAGATGCATCAACGCTCGCTCTTCCTTCTGCAGCGACCTGGGCGGCTTCGAGATCCCGCGCCCCATCTTCCGCCTGAAGACTGCTTCCATTCCACCATTTAGATAGATATCGAGCACGGCGGGATGAACGTAACATTTGCGGCAAACGGATGGAGTATTGCCGAGTTGTGAGGCGACGTCCTTGATGACGCCTACCAGGTTTTTCTTAGCCTGCGTCGGAGATGCGAAGGGCTCCAGCTCGCGCAACAGGGCGCAGGCCGCCACGCTGCCCGCCCAGGTGCGAAAGTCCTTTGCCGTAAAGTCCTGACCGCTGATTTCGCGCAAATACGTGTTCACGTCCGACGAATCGATGGTGTGGCGTTCGCCTGCAGCGTCGACATACTGGAAGAGCTCGTAGCCGGGAATGTCCTGGCATCGCTGAATGATCTTGGCCAGCCTTCGATCGTGCACGTCGACGATATGCTCCACGCCGCTCTTGCCTTCGAATCGAAAGGTGATGTCCGCGCCATCGACGCGCACATGGCGGTTGCGCATCGTAGTCAAGCCATAGGAGTGGTTCTTGCGCGCGTACTCCGTGTTGCCCACCCGGATGCAGGTGGTTTCCATCAGGCGAACGATGGTCGCAAGCACCTTGGCTTGAGAGAGGCCGGATTGCGAGATGTCGTGCTCGACCCGTTGACGGACCCCGGGTAGCATGGCGCCGAATGACAGCATCCGCTCGTATTTCGTCTCGTCGCGCACCTCGCGCCAGCGCGGATGATAGCGGCTCTGCTTACGCCGGCGAGCATCGCGGCCGGTCGCCTGCAAGTGGCCGTTGGACGAAGGGCAGATCCAGACATCTTTCCATGCGGGCGGGATCACCAGGCTGCGGATGCGGGCCAGGGTGGCTGCATCCTTCAGCGGCTTGCCCTCCGTATCGAAGTAACGGAAGGACCTGCCATGGCGCTTGCGGGTGAAGCCGGGCTTCGCGTCCGTGACGTAGCGCAGACCGGCATCCTTCGCGGATTGCAAAGGATCGGGAGGGGCGATGGGAGATGCGGGCGTAACGCCGTTCTTCGCAGTCCTTTGCATAGCCGACGTTGTTAGATGCGGCGCGAGGTCCCTCCTCGGCGGCCAATCTGTATCTATGAAGGTGCTTTTGCGAAGGTGCCTTTGCGAAGACGCCGCCCCAGCGGCTGCCGGACAGAGAAGCAGTGGCGGAGCGAGGGCATGGCATCGCTCCGCCGGTGATTGCCCGGGGAGAGCTATTCGGCTCGCAAGGCGTGCACGGGGTCCACCGTGGCGGCACGGCGCGAGGGCAGATAGCAGGCGAGATATGCGGTGGCAACCACGCCGAGAGTGATGACGGCGTAGGTAACAGGATCGACCGGACTGACATTGAAGAGAATGGACGACATGAGACGCATGGAGAGGAAGGCCGCAACCAGGCCGCACGCGATGCCGATGCCGGTGAGCTGCAATCCCTGGCGCACGAACATTGCGGTGAGATTTGGCCGCTGTGCCCCGAGGGCCATGCGGATACCGATCTCGCGCGTACGCTGCGAGACAGAGTATGAGATGACGCCGTAGATGCCGACGATGCCGAGCAGCAGTGCCATCGCTCCCGCAACACAGAGCATGACCAGCGTGAAGGAGGTGCGGGCCATGGATTTGGTGTAGAACTCGCCGAGGGTCGAGACATTGGCGAGGGGGACATCCGGATTGATAGACCAGACCGCTCGTTGCACTTCGGTCATGAAGGTTTGCGAGCCGGCGCGCGGGCTGCGGATGTAGAAAGCGACGCCGCGCTGTACTTGTTCTTTCTGTCCTTCAAAGCGGTCCTGCAACAGAGGCCAGTAGACGGTGCTGGGCGCCGGCAGGCTGACGCCATCATCGTGTACATCGGCGGCCACGCCGACGATCTCTCGCCAATCATCCGTGCTGGCGACACGGATTCGCTTGCCGATTGCGTTTTGCGCGCTATGCCAATACTCCTTCGCGAGGTTCTCCGAGATGATGGCGACGGGCAGCTTCTGGTAGGTGTCGGTCCAGGTGATGTCGCGTCCCGCGATCAGTGGAGTGCCCAGCGTGGCGAAGCTTCCGGGCGCGATGTGTTTGAAGCGGCGAATGGGCGGCAGCTCGCCCTCGCCATAGACGTGATCCTGCGCAAACAGCACGTCGTTGTTGTTGTTTCCATCCATAGGCACGGCACTGGAAAAGCTGACGGAGGAGACGCCGGGGATGGCCGCAATCTTGTCCTGAATCTCCTGATCCATGCGGATGACGCGGTCGCGCTGCGCATCGGGAATCTGGGTGTCCTGAATGTAGAAGCGGAATGTTTGCAGCGTGTCCGGCGAGCCGAAGCCTGGGGAGACCTGCATCATGGCGCGGAAGGTGCGGATCATCAAGCCGGAGCAGATGAGCAGGACCAGAGCGAGTGCAACCTGCACGACGACGAGGATCTTGCGCGCGCGATGGCGTTCGCGGCTCTGGCTCAGCGCGCGGCCGCCTTCACGCAGACCGCTGGCCGATCTTCCGCCGGCGTATTTGAAGACCGGGATGAGGCCGATGAGCACACTGGTGAGCAGCGCGAGCGCGAGCGTGAAGAGCAATACCGGAAGATTGATGCCGATCTCGTGAATGCGCGGCAGGCCGGTGGGCGCCATTGCTACCAGGAGGCGCAATGCGCCATAGGCGATTCCGAGCCCGAGCAGAGCCCCCAAGGTGCCGAGGACGGCGCTCTCGAAGAGCAGGTCCGCGGTGATGCGCTTCCAGCCGGCACCCAGTGCCGAGCGGATCGCCAATTCCTGTCGGCGGCCCTCCACGCGCACCAGCAGCAGGTTTGCGACATTGGCGCACGCCACCAGCAGCACCATGGCGATGGAGCCCATCAGGACCCACAGCACGTTGCCCACGTCGCCGACGACATCCTGCTTCAGCGGGCGAAGGTTCGGCCGGAAGTTTGCCTTCTCGAATAAGGCAGGACTGAAGCCATCCGGCGCCGGGAAGCTGCGAATGGAGATCGGGAGCAGGCGGGCCACGTCGGTGCTGGCCTGCTGCATGGTGACGCCGGGTTTCAGCCGGGCGAACGCGTTGTAGCTGAAGTTGCCGAGCTTGGTTTTGCTGCGGTCCCACTGCATCGGCACATAGAGCGCGTCTTCCTTGCGATCGAGAAAGTGAAATCCCCGGGGCAGGGCGCCGATGACCTCACGCGGCTTTCCATCGATGGTCAGGGTGCGTCCGATGGCGGAGGCGCTGCCGCCAAATTTGTGCTGCCAGTAGGCATAGGAGAGCAGCACGGTCGCGGGTGCACCGGCCGTATCATCGCGGCGGGTGAAGAGACGTCCGAGCGCAGGCTTGACGCCGAGCAGCGGCAGGGCGCCGTCGGTAACGTCAAGGCCGTCCACATGCTCCGGCTCGCCCGTGCCGGTCACATTGAGGGAGTCGCCCGTGTAGGCGCCGATGTCCTCAAAAGTCGTGTTTTGCTCGCGGTCGATGAAGTAGATCGACGGCGACATGTTCAGGTCCTTGATATTGATACCTGGCGCGGTGTGCCACACGCCGATCAACTGCTCCGGATGGGGATAGGGCAGGGGCTTCAGCAACACGCCGTCGACCACGCTGAAGACGACGGTGTTGGCACCGATGGCGATGGCGAGCGTGAACAGCGTGATGGCGGTAAACAGGGGGGCGCGGCCGAGCCTGCGGAAGACCTGCTTGAGCTGATCGCCGAACATTGCCATGGCTGCGCCTCCGAAGTGGGTGGGGTCGTTTCTTTGAAAGGTCGGTTTCGCGCCTGGGAAGTCTGCTCTAGTGGTACGCGGCCAAGCTGCGAATAGTTCCGTGAGAATACAGGGCAATCAGGAAGCGACTTTGGGCTCACTGCTCGCGGA
>DASXGY010000369.1:0-2596 GCA_036488835.1 Acidobacteriaceae bacterium | reverse complement strand
GATGCCGCCCTTCGTGTTTACCCAGACGCGCACTCTCTGCCAGCGGATCCGGGAACAGCTTCCCGAAAACCGCATCCTGATCGGCCTTTGGCAATCCGGGCAGAGTCCCGAGATCATGCGCGAGCGCTTCGGCAGCGCGCGCCCGGATCGCGTGGTCACTACGCTCGCGGCTGCGCTGGCGATGATCGAGGAGTGGCAGCACGGCTGCGCGGTGCCGGCGGACCCCTCCGCCGCCCGGCATGCGATTACTGCGGAGTGATGATGCCGCCCACGCGCTGCCGCGGCGGCAGCGGCTTGCCCCGGCGATCTAAGTCCATCTGGTGCTCTACCGGCGACTCGTTGGCGGGCTTGGCATCGCGTTTTGTTGCCGCTGATTTCGGCGCGGCAGAGTGGGTCACTGCTGGTTTTTTCATCTTCATCGGCTTATCCGCCTGCAGACTACACTTTAAGATATGCCGTCGAAGGTCCGTCTGATCGCTATCGATATCGATGGCACGCTGCTCCCCAGTTCCGGCACCACCATCAGTCGCCGCAATCGCCGGGCACTCAGGGACGCGCAAACAGCTGGTATGCACATCGTGATCGCCACCGGCCGCCGCCACCAGTATGCCGTGCCAGTGTTGGAACAGGCCGGGCTCTCGCCGCGCACGGTGTTGATCTCCTCCAACGGCTCCATCGTTCGCCACTTCGATGGCAAACTTATCGCCCGCACCCTGCTGCCGGTGAAAAGCGCGCGGGCGCTCTGTCCCGCCCTTCGCCCCTTCGGTCAGACCATGGTTTTTACCTTCGATCGCGAGTACGGGCCCTCGCTGGTCGTCGAGAGCATGGCCTCGCTGCATCTCCGGATCGGCGCCTGGGTGGAGGCCAATCGGCATGACATGGTCGAGATTGCGCCTCTGGAGCGCGCGTTTAACCGTGAGGAAGCGCCGATTCAGGCCATGCTCTGCGGGAATATTGCGCAGGTGCGCACCGCCCAGCGGGCGGTCGCGGGCACGGATCTCGCCGCGGATATCACCATGCACCGCACCGAATATGCGGAGCGCGATCTGGGCATCCTGGACCTGCTACCGCCGGGCTGCTCCAAGGGCGACGCACTCGGGAACTACGCACGCTCCCTGGGCCTGGAGGCGGCGGCGGTCATGGCCATCGGGGACAACTTCAACGACCAGACGATGCTTGAATATGCCGGGCACGCGGCAGTGATGGGCAATGCCGGAGAGGAGATGCGGGCGCTCGCCGTCCAGAGCGGGTGGCTCGTCATCCAGAGCAACGATGAGGACGGGGTCGCCAAGATGCTGGAGCCCCTGATTCGGGATGCGCAACAGGCACGATCCACAGGTAACAGTGGCACGGAAGTCGTAGCCGCGGTCGTAACTTCGGAGAACGGTATCCGGGGCCGGTAAGCCCGGGCTGCATGGTAGGCTACCGGGAAGTGGTCTCTTCGAAAAAAACCGGAATCGCCGTGTCAGTACTGCTGCTGGCAGGCGTCGCGATCCCTCTGCGCGCAGCCGAGCACATCACACTGCGCAATGGTTTCGACCTGATCTGCGATCACCGTCAGGCCGCGGGCGACCATGTCCGGCTGTATATGACGGCCACCGGTCCGAATTTCATGGAGGTCTCGAGCGCCGACATCGCCAGCAGCGAGTTTGTCGCGCTGCCCGCGGCCGCCCCGACCGCACCCAAAGACCCGTCGCCCGCCTCGGCAACCGCCACCCCTGCGCCTCCACCCACTCCAGCAGAGATTCATGAGATGGCAGCGAAGGCCGGCGCAGCCCACGACCTCGATGTCGAGCTGCTGGCCAGCGTGATCCGCGCCGAGAGCAATGGCGATGTGCACGCGGTAAGCCGCGCCGGCGCCCGCGGCCTGATGCAGTTAATGCCCGGCACCGCCAGCAAACTGGGCGTCGCCGATAGCTTCCGCGCCGACCAGAACATCAATGGCGGCACCGAATACCTGAACTCTTTGCTCGAGCGCTACCACGACAATCTGGCTCTGGCGCTCGCAGCCTACAATGCCGGTCCGGCGGCGGTGGACAAGTACCGCGGCATCCCGCCCTATCGCGAGACGCGCCTCTACGTGGCGCGCATCATCCACGACTTCAATCGCCGCAAGCTGGAGGCCGCTCGCACTACGACCCTCGTGGCTTCTGCGGCGCCCTCCTCTGCAGGCAATTGACCATCGCCACAGCTCGCGTCCCGGCGCAGCTCATCCCCCCTGGAGCGACCGCGCATTGAACTCCAAGAAGATCCTCCTCACAATCGCGGCCGCGCTGGTCTTCGTCGCGCTTCTCGTCTATGGAAGCCATCGAACGCATTTCCGATGGGACATCCTGGGCCAGCAAATGCACTTCGTGCGCTGGTCGAACATTCTCTTCGGCGTGCTCCTGATCTACGGAGCCTTTTTGGTGCGTGCTTTTCGGTGGACCGTCTTTCTGCGGCCAGCCAAGCGCCTGCCACCGCTCTATCTGCTGGGTACGCAGGTCATCGGCTTTACCGCCGTCGCGCTGCTCGGACGTGTGGCTGATCTGACGCGCCCCTATCTCGTCGCGCGGCGCACTAAACTCCCGGTGGCGCCGCAGATAGCCATCTGGAC
>DASXGY010000357.1:0-2174 GCA_036488835.1 Acidobacteriaceae bacterium | reverse complement strand
GACCCGCAATTACATCGAGTGGCTGGCGGTGCTGCCGTGGACCAAGAGCTCGGGTGGCGAAGTGGATATCGCGAAGGCGAAGGAGATCCTGGACGAGGACCACTACGACCTGAAGAAGGTGAAGGATCGCATCCTTGACTATCTGAGCGTGCGCCGGCTGAAGCCGGACATGAAGGGGCCGATCCTGTGCTTCGTCGGACCTCCAGGCGTGGGCAAGACCTCGCTGGGCCGCTCGATCGCACGCGCCCTGGGACGCAAGTTCCAACGCATCTCGCTCGGCGGCATGCACGACGAGGCGGAGATTCGGGGGCACCGGCGTACCTACATCGGCGCGTTGCCGGGGCAGATCATGCAGGCGCTGCGCAGGGCTGAGACCAACGATCCCGTCTTTATGCTGGACGAGATTGACAAGCTGGGACGCGACTTCCGCGGCGATCCAGCATCGGCGCTGCTGGAAACACTGGACCCGGAGCAGAACAATACGTTCCGCGACAACTATCTGGATGTGCCCTTCGACTTGTCGAAGGTGCTGTTCATCTGCACGGCGAATATGCTCGATCCGATTCCGGAGCCGCTGCTGGACCGCATGGAGCTGATCGATCTCTCGGGCTACACCGAAGAGGAGAAGGTGCACATCGCGTTCCGCTACCTGATCCCGCGGCAGATCAAGGAGAACGGCATCCAGCCGGGTGAAGATGGTCGCGCGCGGATCGAGTTTCCCGAGGACAGCGTGCGCTTCATCGTGCGGCACTACACACGCGAGGCGGGCGTTCGCAAGCTGGAGCAACTGATCGGCACGGTCTGCCGCAAGCAGGCGCGCCGCATCGCGGAAGGCAAAACGGAGACGCTGGTGGTGGATCGCGAGATCATCCACGAGTTCCTGGGCGGCATCAAGGTGCGGGTGGATACGGAGATCGCCGAGCGCACGAAGCGCTCCGGCGTCTCGGTCGGTCTCGCATGGACGCCCGCGGGCGGCGATGTGCTGTTCATCGAGGCCAACCGTATGAAGGGTAAGGGCGGCTTCACCATGACCGGTCAACTCGGCGACGTGATGCGCGAGTCGATGCAGGCTGCGCTGAGCTGGGTGCGGTCGAATGCTGCTGCGCTGGGCCTGAATGAGGACTTCACCTCGGAGCAGGACCTGCACATCCACGTGCCGGCCGGAGCTATTCCGAAGGATGGACCTTCTGCGGGTGTGGCGATGGCGACTGCGATCGTCTCGCTGATGACCGATACGCCGATTCATCCGCTGACCGCGATGACCGGTGAGATCACGCTGAGCGGCAATGTGTTGCCGGTGGGCGGCATCAAGGAGAAGTTCCTGGCGGCCAAGCGCGCCGGCGTGCTCGACGTGATCCTGCCGGCAGAGAATCGCCAGAACGTGGAAGAGGACCTGACGCCGGATCAGATCGACGGCGTGAGGATCCACTACGCGAAGACCATCGACGACGTGCTGGCGGTGGCCTTGCCGGCGTCGAGCAGTGAAGCGGCACATGATAGCGAGCTGCGCGAGCAGGTGATCGAACACGCTACGGCGTAATTCGCTGTCACTTCAAAACGAAGGCCTCACCGAAAACGGTGGGGCCTTTGTCTTTGCGGATACTTCCCCGTGCGATCCAGCTGGCTGAAATCATCGGACGCGGCATTACTATGAAGCCGTGGATTTCAACTACGTTGTGGCTCCGGCGCTGATTGTACTGGCCGGTATTCTGGTTGCATGGCTCGCGACGCGGCGCATCCTGTCACTCCGAGGGAAGAGCTGCCCCACATGGCGGAAAGTCACGGAGCGCATTGTTCTGTCGCTGGTGGCTCTGGCCGCAGTGGTGGTGGCGGCGAACAGCGGGTTCAATGCAATCGCGCTGCATCATTTCCGCTCGAAGCCGCCCGGTCAGATGTATCAGGTGAACGGGCACCGGATGCGCATCGCATGCACCGGCAGCGGCTCGCCGACGATTGTGCTGGATGCCGGGCTGGGCAACGACGGGCTGATCTGGGGCGGTGTGCAGCCAGTGCTCGCGAAGACCACGCGCGTCTGCTCCTATGATCGCGCGGGGTTTGGCTGGAGCGACGCGCTGCCGCCTCCACGCGACGCTGACCATATTGCGGATGAACTGCATGGGCTGCTCGCGGCGGCAAAGATTGACGGCCCGATCGTGCTGATGGGACATTCGATT